>NZ_JAVHLH010000357.1 GCF_031082345.1 Brevundimonas sp.
GGCAGAGACGTAAAGGATCCGCGCGCCAGGCAGGGCATTCTGAAGCCGCAGACCCACGCGGCCCTGCTCGGAGGGGCCGCGGTCGCCGCGAGCGCCCTTCTCGCCGGCGGCGTTGGCCATGGCGTGGGCTTCATCGAAGATGATCAGGCCGTCGAAGTCCCGGCCCAGCCAGTCGAGGATCTGATCCAGGCGCGAGGCCTTGTCGCCTCGCGGGCCCGAACGGAGCGTGGCGTAGGTGGTGAACAGAATGCCTTCGGCGATCCCGATCTTCTCGCCCAGGCCGAAGCGCGACTGCGGGACGATCTGTTGGGGCCGACCGCCCACGGCGCTCCAGTCGCGGCGTGCGTCTTCCAGCAGCGCCTCGTTCTTGGAGACCCAGACGATCTTCCGGCGGCCCTGCAGCCAGTTGTCCAGACCGACTCCGGCGGATTGACGGCCCTTTCCGGCGCCCGTTCCATCGCCAAGGAAGAAGCCCCGGCGGTAGGGCATTCCTTCGCCTTCCGGGGCGGCTGAGAGGTTGTCGAACGACTCGTCCGGGTTCCAGCGGCCCGGCAGCAGAGCGGAGTGCGCCTCGCCGGCATAGATGATGGTTTCGAGCTGCGCGTCCGACAGTATCCCCTCGGAAACAAGCCTGGCGGGGAGGTGCGGGCGGTAAGTGGGGACCGGCAGACGCACGGCCGCCATGGCGACGGACTCCACCAGGGTCGTCGGGTGCGGTTGCGCGCCGTCGATCGCGATGGTCTCGACGCCGTAGGACTCGTAGATCCCCTCAGCGCGGCCGGTCGTGGTCTCGGAGTCGGCGCGGACCGAATAGGCCAGCGGGGCGACGTCGGCGAAGTCGACGGCCGCGGGCGTCTCGGGTGTTGTGGGCCGGGCGGGGCGAAGCGACGGCCGCAGGATCACCGGCCGGGCTGTCAGGACGGCCGGGCGCGGGGCCACCTGGCCGCGCGGTTCGAGATCCGACAGGGATGCCAGCAGGTCAGCGGTGTCGGCGGCCATCGGAAGGGATGGGCGAGCCTCGCCGGCGTCGGCCAGTTTATCGATGACCGTCAGGCGGGTGTCCGTCGTGGTCCCGTGGCGGGCGTAGGCGCGGCCGTTGATCGCGCGGGTGAAGACCACGCGACCGCCTTGGGACCGCAGATCCGCGAAACGGGCGGGATGCTCCTCTGGCGAGAGGCCCGCGCCCGTGATCGCGACCAGACGGCCGCCGACGTCCAGTCGGGCCAGAGCGGAGGCGATGTGGCGGAAGTCGGCGCCGGCCGTCCGGCCGGTGACGTTCGGCGAGACGCTGAAGGGCGGGTTCATCAGCACCAGGTTGGGGCGGATGTTACGGTCGAGGCGGTCGTTGAGTTGTTCGGCGTTGAGGCGGGTCACGACAGTGTCGCGGAACACCTGGTCCAGCAGTGAGGCGCGAGCCTCGTCCAGTTCGTTGAGGTGGACACGAGCGCCTGCGAGTTCGGCGAAGACGGCGAGCAGGCCGGTGCCGGCGCTGGGTTCGATGACGACGTCACCCGGGCGCGCATCGAGGGCGACCGAGGCGACATAGCCGAGGTCCAGCGGCGTGGAGAATTGCTGGAAGGCGACCTGGTCTTCGGATCGGCGCGTCTGCGAGGGAGTCAGGAGCGAGACGGCGCGGACCGCCTGCAGCGTTTCGTCGGCGGGGATGCCGGCGCCCATCACCGCAGATGCGTTGCGGCGCAGCCAGAGGACCTGGGCCAGCTCGGCCGCCTCGTAGGCGTCGCGCCAGTTCCATGCACCCTCCGCGTCGGTCGCCCTGAACGTGTCCTGCATGGTGGTGCGCAGCAGGCGCGCTTCCAGGGCCCGCCCCTTGGACAGATGAAGGGCCATCACCCATGCGGCGGCGACCAGACCGTCGGTGCGTGAGACCTGACCGAAAAGGCCGGAATCCATGACCGGGGACAGGGGGGAAAGCGACATCTGAGGATCTCCGAGAAGGGCTACTCGCTGCTCTCTCGAGCCCGCGAAATTCACCCTTCCCAATCCTCCCTCTCACTCTCGGCGCTGG
>NZ_JAVHLH010000358.1 GCF_031082345.1 Brevundimonas sp.
TTCGACCATATCATGTTAAAAAACGCAGATTGATTCCTTCGCCATCCAGGCGCTTTTTCAAAATCTCGATGAATACACCGGAACCAGGTGCCATTTTCAGGTTTTCGACTTGTTTATCAAGGCCGGCCTGGGCCAGTTCGCGGGCGACGAAGGCGACGCCGCCGGCGGCCTGGAAGGCGTTCACGTCGGCCGAGCCGTTGGGATAGACCCGGGCCAGCAGGGGGGTGACCGAGCTCAGCTGGTCCATGTCGGTCCAGTCGATCAGCACCCCGGCGGCGCGCGCCATGGCGACCAGATGGATGGCGTGGTTGGTGGAGCCGCCGGTGGCCAGCAGGGCGACGATCATGTTGACGATCGACTTCTCGTCGATGACGTCGGCCATGCGGCCCTCGCCCGAGCGGGCCAGTTCGACGGCGCGCCTGGCCGCCGCCGCCGTCAGGGCGTCGCGCAGGCCGGTCTCGGGATGGACGAAGGCGGTCGAGGGCATGTGCAGCCCGGCCAGCTCCATCATCATCTGGTTGGAGTTGGCGGTGCCGTAGAAGGTGCAGGTGCCGGGCGAGTGGTAGGAGCCGATCTCGCTCTCCAGCAGGGTCTGCCGGTCGACCTGGTTCTGGGCGTAGAGGGCGCGGACGCGGGCTTTCTCCGCATTCGGAATGCCGCTGGGCATGGGCCCGGCGGGGGCGAAGATCACCGGCAGGTGGCCGAACGCCAGCGAGCCCATGAACAGGCCGGGCACGATCTTGTCGCAGACGCCGAGGGCGATGACGGAGTCGAAGGCGTCGTGGCTGAGGGCCACGCCGGTCGACATGGCGATGACGTCGCGGCTGAACAGCGACAGCTCCATGCCGGGACGGCCCTGGGTGACGCCGTCGCACATGGCGGGCGTGCCGCCGGCGACCTGGGCCGTGGCGCCCAGTTCGCGGGCCGCCTCGCGGATCACGGCGGGAAAGCGCTCGAACGGCTGATGCGCCGACAGCATGTCGTTGTAGGCGGTGACGATGCCGAGATTGGGGGCCTGGCCGCCCATGGCGGTCAGCTTGTCGGCGACGGTCTGGCCGGCGAAGGCGTGGGCCCAGTTGGCGCAGCTGAGCTTGGCGCGGGCGACGCCATTGTCGCGGGCGGCGTCCATGCGGCGCAGGTAGTCCGTGCGGGTCTCGCGGGAGCGCTCGACGATGCGGGCGGTGACCTCGGCGACGACGGGGTTCAGGCGGGTCATCGGGCGGCCTCCGTCCAGAGGACTTCGAGCGGGACCCTGTGGGCCAGCAGGGCGGCGATCGGCTGGGTGTTCGGATCGCCGGCCGCCTCGCGCTCGAAGACGGCGCGTTTGGCGGCGCCGGTGAGGGCGAGGACGACGCGGCGGGCCTGCATCAGATACGGCAGGTTGATCGACAGCCGCTCAAGGCTGGGCGCCGCGCCGTCGCGACCGGCGGGGACGCCGAGGACCGTGGGCGGCAGCGTCGGGGAGAGCAGGGTTCTGAGGGTCGGGCTGTCGGGGAACATGGAACAGATATGGCCATCCTCCCCCATGCCGAGAAGGACCGCGTCGAGCCGCCCGCCCTCGGCGGCGAGGGCATGGGCGGCCAGGGCGGCGGCGCGATCGACCGTCACCGCCGGCGAATAGAGGGGCGCGAAGCGGGCCGCGGCGGCGGGGCCGGTCAGCAGATCGCGCTTGATCAGGGCGGCGTTGGACTCGGGCGAGGTCTCGGGGACGTAACGCTCGTCGACGAGGGTGACGACGACCTTCGACCAGTCCAGCGGCGCGGTCGCGAGGCGGCCATAGATCGGCGAGGGCGTCGATCCGCCGGCTCCCGCGAAGACCGCCTTGCCGGCTTCGGCGACGGCGGCGGACAGGGCGTCCGACAGGCGGGCGGCGCAGGCGTCGGCCCAGGCGGCGGCGTCGGGGAGGGTCTCGATCTCACCCATGACCGGAATTCCACGTGCGGCCCGTACGGGCCAGCAGCAGGTCGGCCTCGGCCGGGCCCCAGGTTCCCGCGGCGTAGGCCTTCAAGCCGAAGGACTACG
>NZ_JAVHLH010000359.1:0-539 GCF_031082345.1 Brevundimonas sp.
GACGGCGGAGCTTTGCCTGAAATCCCCTCCCCTAACGGGGAGAAGACCGATGCTCACGCATCTTCCGGCCGCGAATGACATTCGCGGTCTACGACCAGTCACGCCCGAACTTCTGAGGGCCGAGGAAACCGCCAGGCGCTGGCGCGGCCTACCCAACGACGCCTCCAAGGGCCAGCTCCTGCAGCTCCTGGAAGACGTCCACCCGCGGGCCATGGGCGTCTCGAAGGGCGCACGGAACTACCTTCACTGGCTGGTCAAGATGCAGCCCGCCGCCTGCTTCGTGCGGACTGCCGATGTGAAGGGCGCGGCAGCGCTTCAACAGGGCCTCGCTCTCGTCTCCACCTATCAGGACGCCTATGTGTCGGCCGCGCTCGACATATCGGTCCGCAGCCTGGCGCGCTGGCGTGCCGAGTTGGCCGCCGCCGGCTGGATCGCCTTCCGCGACGCCCCCGACCGGTCGCGCTTCCGTCAGGGCCCGGCCGAGGCCCCCCAGGAGGCGTTTGGCGTCGACCTTCGCCCCCTCGTTGTTCGCTACGACG
>NZ_JAVHLH010000359.1:549-1485 GCF_031082345.1 Brevundimonas sp.
GAACTCAAGGGTCTGCGGACCGAACGTCGGGACGCCGTTCAGGAGCTGCTCGCGCTGCGCAAAGGCCTTTCGGCCCGCCGGAACCGACTCCGCGGTCTGCTCGCCCTGGTGTGCGCCGCCGATCACGGCGCGGAGGCCCTGACGATGATCGATCGCCTGCACCGCCTTGGTCGCACGAAGGCGGCCGACCAATATCTGATCGCTCAGGACGAGGCCGACGCGTTGATTTCCCGCCTAGAGGCTACCGTCACAGCACAGGCCGCCGTCTTTTCTCGCGTGACAGAAGAGTCGCCCGCGCCTGACAAAACCGGCGCCCAATTAGACCCTACAGAGGACCCCGATAAATTTAGAAATAACCTTACAGATGTGTACGCTACGCGGGATGTGGGTTCGTCGGAACCTGACGTCCTTCCAGAGGATGATGAGGGTGAGACTGTTTGGTGCAGCGCTGACTACGAGCCTCAATCGGCCGAAGTCATCGAGATTTCGGCATCGCGGGCTATGCGAGGACGCAGCGTCCCCGTGCAGCGGGTCACCTGCCCCCATCCCAGGGCCATTATTGCGGCCCTTCCGGCCCTTCTGCGTCGCCAGGACCTGACCTTCGTGCGTCACGCGGCCTTCCCCGATGACGCAAGGCTCGCCGCCGCCTACGGGCAGGCCTCGGCTTTCCGGCTCGGTCTTACCCAGCCCCGGATTATCGCGCTCAGTCTGCGCTTTGGCCCCCTCCCCTTCGCTGTCGCTGCGCTCCTGGCCGAGTCTACGCCCGGCGTCGACAAGCGCCGGGCCTATCTGGAAGGGCTGATCCAACGTCTGGGCGACGACAAGATCCGCGTGGATCTCTGGGCCAGTTGGCAACGCCTGGTCCGCGAACTCGGGGCCTAGCTTCACCGTGCGGAAACCCCCCTGCCCTACGCTGTCGGCGAGGTTCTGATGATC
>NZ_JAVHLH010000359.1:1495-2011 GCF_031082345.1 Brevundimonas sp.
GATGATCCCTGTTCCAATCGCTGACGACGCATCTCACGCCGCCCATTCCGTCGGGCCGTTCTACGGCAGCGCCTCTGACGCTTGCCGGCACTCTGGATATGCCGCGCTTGTCCTGACTTCAGCGCGTTTCGAACTGATCTATCCTGCCGCTGCAGAGGCGCTGGCCGCTCACGCAGGCGCAGTTACTGCGGGGCGCGCGGAGATTTATGACGTTCCCGGCGGAACCGCCGTATCCTATAGTTTCTGGCGGCCGTTAGGCCCGCCCCCGGGCGACTGATCCATCAAGGTCTAGACCGTCTAGACCGTCTAGATACGCTAGACACCCTAGCCACCCTAGTATGTCTATTCCGGCTAGTCGCCCTAGCCCTGCTAGTCATTCCGTCCTCTCCGGTGTGGCCGGTTCCTCCGTTTTCGCTAGACAGACCGGTGCGTCCGGCGTTACCGTTCTCTCCGGTGCTTCCGGTTCGGCCGGGCGGGCTAGTGTTTCCGTCCCCGCCGGTCTTGCCGTCGTGTCCG
>NZ_JAVHLH010000035.1:0-4469 GCF_031082345.1 Brevundimonas sp.
CCCAGCCACCCCGCCATCCGCCGCAACTCCGCCGCCAGCCTCTCAGGCGTCTCTGCTGTCGCATCCGGCTCGCGCCACGCCGCCTGCACCCGCAGCACGCCGGCCTGCCGGTCCGACTTCAGGTCGACCCGCGCCGTGATCGCCTCGTCCTCGAGGAAGGGCAGGACATAGTAGCCGTGGGTCCGCTTGTGGGCCGGGGTGTAGATCTCCAGCCGCACGCGCGTCCCGAACAGCCGCTCGGTCCGGTCCCGCGTCCAGATCAGATTGTCGAATGGCGACAGCAGGGCCGCCCCCGCCACCTTGCGCGGCGTCCGGGCCCCGCTCGCCACATAAGCCGGCTGCTTCCAGCCCTTGACCGTCGCCGCCGTCAGCTCGCCCGCCTCGACCAGTTCCGCGACCCGCGCCCTGGCCTCGGCCAGGGGCAGCCGGAAATAATCCCGCAGGTCCGCCGCCGTCGCCACGCCCAGCGCCCGCGCCGCGATCCGCACCAGTTCGCGCTGGGCGTCCGCCTCGTCCGGCGTCGGCAGATCGACGATGCGCCGGGGCAGGACCCGCTCCGTCAGGTCATAGACCCGCTCGAATCCGCGCCGCGTCTTCGTGGTGATCAGTCCGGCCCAGAACAGCCACTCCAGCGCCCGCTTGCCGTCCGACCACTCCCACCAGCCCGGCGCCCCGCGCGGCGCGTCATTGAAGTCCGCCCCCGTCACCGGCCCGCGCTGTTCGATCTCCTTCAGCACCCCGTCGATATAGTCGCGCCGCTCCCGCCCGAAGCGCGACAGCCCGGTCCACATCTCGCCCGCCTCGGCCCGCGCCATGCGCCAGCGCAGCAGCGGCTGCAGGTCCATCGGCATCAGCGACGCCTCATGCCCCCAGTATTCGAACAGCCCCCGCCGCGCGCCCCAGGCCTCGGCCTCCAGCGCCTCGCGCGGATAGTCGCCCAGCCTCGAGAAGGCCGGCAGATAGTGGGTCCGCGACACCACGTTCACGCTGTCGATCTGCACCACGCCCAGCTTGCGGACCACGTCCCTGACATGCTTTCGGCCGGCTGCCGCGGGGGACGTCCGGCCGAAGCCTTGCGCGGCGAGCGCCATGCGGCGGGCGGTTTTCGGGGAGAGGGTCTCGGTCATTCAGGCGACCATGCCCGGAACGCGCTCCGTATGGGAGAGGGGCGCCGCAACCATGTCCGATATGCGCTGAGGCTCGCTTCCGGCGGCTTGTCATCCCGGCCGAACCCCGGCGAAAGCCGGGGGGAGAGCCGGGACGCTCAACGGCACAACGACAGTCTCCCGGAAGCTGCGTGAGCAGCTATCCGGGAGACTGGTCAGGCCTGGCGCGGCGGCCACCCTGCTCCCGGACAATCGCGCTGCGATTTCCGGGAGCTCGCCCGTCTGCGCCAGCCGTCCCGGATCGCCGCGTCGCGGCGTCCGGGATGACAAGGTCTGCGATCAAGGCCGCGCCTGCGCCTCCATCTCCCGCGCCGCGCGGACCAGCTGCACGAAGTCGGCCCGCTCGCCATAGGGGTCCTCGCCCCGCGCGCCCTGGGCCTGCGCCAGGATCTCGTCCCAGCCGTAGCCCGCACCCATCCACGGATCGTTGCGCAGCTTCTGGCCGAAGGCGGCGACGGCCAGGGCCCAGCGGGTGCTTTCCGTCGGCCGTCCGGCGGCGCTCGGTGCCACCCGCTGCATCAGCCGCGAGTCCCGCTCGCCCGGCAGCTTGTAGCGGACCTGGACGAAGCCGACCTCGCCCGACGGATCGCCGCCGCCGACGCCGATCCGGTTCTGGTCGTAGCGGCGGTCGGGGATCTGGCTCGGCCCGCCGACCGGGGTGATCTCGTACAGGGCCGTCACCGAGGCGCCCGAGCCGACCTCGCCCGCATCGACGCGGTCGTTCGAGAAATCCGCCTCGTTCAGCAGCCGGGTCTCGTAGCCGATCAGCCGGTATTCGGAGACGCGGGCCGGGTTGAACTCGACCTGGATCTTGACGTCGTCGGCGATCGGGAAGGCCCCGCGGTCGAAGGCCGGGCCGAACAGGCGGCGCGCCTCCTCGAGGTTGTTCACATAGCCCGCTGTGCCGTTGCCGGCCTGGGCGATGGTCTGCATCCGGGCGTCCTGATAGTTGCCGCGGCCGTAGCCGTAGACCGACAGATAGATGCCCGTCTCGCGCTTGGCGGCGACATAGTCCTCCAGCCGCATGTCGTCGGTGACCCCGACGTTGAAGTCGCCGTCGGTGAACATCAGGATGCGGTTGACCCGGTCGCGAGAGAAGTTGGCCTCGGCCTGCCGGTAGGCGTTGGTCATGCCGGTCGCCCCGGCCGTGCCGCCCGAGGCGTACAGGCTGGCCACGGCGCAGCGCAGCTTCAGCTTCTGGTCGCCCGAGGTCGGGGCCAGGCGCGTGCCGGCCCCCTCGGCGTAATAGGTCACCGCCACCGTGTCCTGCGGCCGCAACCGGTCGATGATCAGGTTCATCGACTTCTGCGCCAGATCCAGCTTGTCGGCGCCGCCCATCGATCCCGACACATCGACCAGGAAGGTCAGGTTCAGCGGCCGCCGCTGGCGCTCGGGCAGTTCATAGCCCTGCAGCGCCACGTGCACGATCTGCCGCCCCTCCGACCACGGCGACGCCGTCACGGCGGTGGTGATCGCGAACGGCTCGGACGCCGAGCGCGGCCGCTCGTAGCCGTAGTCGAAATAATTGATCATCTCCTCGACCCGCACCGCGTCGGGGGGCGGCAGACGGCCCTCTTCCAGGAAGCGGCGCACGTTCGAATAGCTGGCCGTGTCGACGTCGATGGAGAAGGTCGAGACCGGCGCCTCGGACACCCGCCGGACGGGGTTCGGGGTCGCGTCGGGATAGCGTTCGGTGTCGGGCGGGACGACCGGGGTCGGCAGGCCCGGGGGGGCCACAAAGGCGGCTTCCGAGCGCTGCGCCCGGGCCCCGGTGACCACGATCTCCTGAACCGCCGTGCTGGCCACCGGCGGCGGCGGGGGAGGCGGCGGCGCGGGCGGCGGGGGCGGCGTCATGGCGTAGGCGCCGCCGCTTGGAGCCACCCGGCTCATGGGGACATCCCGCCGCGCGGAGGGCAGCTCGATCCCGACGGCGCGGCAGTTCTCGTACGAGACCTCGCCGTCCATGATCCGGTCCGGGCGGCTCGGGCCCGCCGCGACGGATGTCGGGGCCAGCGGCGCGGCGAGGGCGACCGCCAGCACGGCGGCCAGGCTGCGTTTCAGCGGATAGGTCGTCATCGGCGTCGCTCCTGTGGCGTCAGTCTGCACCGGACCATCCTCCCCGCAATCCGGCCGCAGGTCGTCTGACGAAGCCTGACGCGCACGTCGGACTGGCGCTCGACCCGGCGCGACACCACAATGTCCTCCAGTCTCAGGGGATCGACATGGCTGAAGCGGGAAGCGGACTGGACCTCGGCCATGTGGCCGCCCTGCTGGCCGCCGGGGTCGTGGCGGTGCCGGTGTTCCGCCGTCTCGGCCTCGGTTCGGTGCTCGGCTATCTCGCCGCCGGCCTCGCCATCGGGCCGTGGGGCATCGGCCTGTTCGACGAGCCCGAGGTCATCCTCCACGTCGCCGAGTTCGGCGTCGTCATCTTCCTCTTCATCATCGGCCTCGAGATGCGGCCGTCGCGGCTGTGGAAGCTGAAGCGCGACATCTTCGGTCTCGGCGCGGCCCAGGTCGCCGCCGCCGGCCTGCTGCTGACCCTGACCGGCATGGCCGCCGGCCTGTCTGTCCCCGTCGCCTTCGTCGCGGCCATGGGCTTCGTGCTCAGCTCCACCGCCGTCATCATGCAGACCCTGGAGGAGCGAGGCGAACTGCCCACGCCCAGGGGCCAGCGCGGCGTCTCCATCCTGCTGCTCGAGGATATCGCCATCGTCCCGCTGCTGGCCGCCGTGGCGGTCATCGCGGGCGCCATGGGTCTCGGCGGCGAGACCACGCCGCCCCTGTGGCAGACCATCGGCCTGGCCGTCGGCGCGGTCGCTGTGGTCTTCCTCGCCGGCCGCTATCTGATGAACCCGGTGTTCCGCATTCTCGCCCGCTATGGCGGCCGCGAGGTGATGACGGCCGCCGCCCTGCTGGTCGTGGCCGGCGCGGCCTGGCTGATGGACATGGGTGGGTTGTCGATGGCCATGGGCGCCTTCCTCGCCGGCGTCCTGCTGTCCGAATCCGTGTTCCGCCACCAGCTGGAGGCCGACGTCGAACCCTTCCGCGCCATCCTGCTGGGCCTGTTCTTCCTCAGCGTCGGCATGTCGCTGGACGTCGGCGTGGTGATCGCCCGCTGGGAGGTGATCCTCGGCGGCGTCATCGCCTTCATGGCCGTGAAAGCCGTCGCCATCTACGCCGTCGCCCGCCTGTTCGGCCACGGCGAGCGCGAGGCGGTCGAGCGCGCCGCCCTGTTCGCCCAGGGCGGAGAGTTCGCCTTCGTCCTGTTCGCTGCCGCCCTGTCGGTCGGCATCTTCGACGCCC
>NZ_JAVHLH010000035.1:4479-8214 GCF_031082345.1 Brevundimonas sp.
ATACCGTCCGCCAGGGGCAGGTGATCGCCCGGGTGAAGGACGACCGCCTCGCGCTGCAGACCGGAGCCTTCGACGCCCAGGTCTCGGCCTCGATGACCGCCATCGTCATCCTGTCGATGGTGCTGACGCCCCTGACCACCATGGCGGTCGGCCGCTTCATGCCCGCCTCGACCCTCGACCCCGACGACGCCGATGGCGTGGACCGGGCCGAGAACCTGCGCGAGCGGGTGCTGATCATCGGCTTCGGCCGCTTCGCCCAGGTCGTGTCCCAGCCCCTGCTGGCCCGCAACGTCGACGTCTCCATCATCGACACCGACGTCGAGATGATCCAGGCCGCCGGCGACTTCGGCTTCAAGGTCTACTACGGCGACGGCGCCCGCCTCGACGTCCTCCACGCCTCCGGCGCCGGCAAGGCCGAAACCATCCTCGTCTGCGTCGACAAACAGGAAACCGCCGACCGCATCGTCGAGCTGGTCAAATCCGAATTCCCACTGACCAAACTGTTCGTCCGCGCCTACGACCGCGGCCACGCCATCCGCCTCGTCCAGGCCGGCGTGGAGTATCAGCTGCGCGAAACCTTTGAATCAGCGCTCGTTTTTGGTGAACAGGTGCTGATCGATCTCGGCTTCTCGGCCGACGAGGCTAGCCAAACTATCGAGGATGTCCGCCGCCGCGACGAAGAGCGGCTCTCGATCCAGCTGGTCGAAGGGATCATGGGCGGCCGGTCGCTGATGCGCGGCAACATCGCCACCACCCGGCCCGAGCCCTACATCAAGCCGCGCCGCGAGGGCACCGCCCTCAACGAGGAGGCGGCCGAGGCCCTGGAAGAGGACGAGGAACGCGAAAAGGCCGGCGCCTGATCGACGCCGGCCCTCGATTTCATCGCAGGGGCGGTGACTACATCGCCGCCTTGATCTGCTCCGCCTGACGCAGGTGGGCCTCGAGCTTCGGAACCACCGAACGGGCGTGGGCCGACAGCGGCGACTCATGATCCGAGAAGCCGCGGTGCAGGGTCAGCGCCTCGTTGTGGGCGGCGATCTGCTGGTCGATCCAGGTCATGTCGAAGGTTTCCGCCGAGGCCGAGCGCAGGTTGTCGAGCAGGCCCTGACGACGTTCGTCCAGCTCGGTCGGCGGCGCGACGTCCGGCGCGGCCTGCGGCAGCATGGCCTTCATGGCGTTGGACGCGGCCGTGTGATCGGTCTTGATCAGGGTCGCCAGCTCCCGAACCTGGGCGTTCTGCGACCGTTCCAGCGCGATGTCCGCGGCCATGATCTCGTACATGTCGCCTTCCGCGGCGTTCGGCACATAGCCTTCGACGGTATTGGCGCCGAGGGTCGCGGCCGAGGTCTGGCCGACCGGGACGGAGGCCATGTCCTGGGCCTTGTCGACGACTTCGGGGCTCTGTTCCGGGTTGCAGGCGGCGAGCAGGGCGACGCAGGCGGCGCCGGCGAGTAGGGGTCTGATCATGATTTCCTCCTTGGAGACCCGGAGAACAGCCGAGGTCCGCCACGGTTCCCGTGGTCGCATCGGCCGCGGGTTCGGTGTATGCAGCCCGCCCGATGGACCGCCGCCTCTCGATCGCCCCGATGATGGACTGGACCGACCGGCACTGCCGGGCGTTCCATCGCACCCTCACGTCCCGGGCCCTGCTCTATACCGAGATGGTCACGGCCCCGGCCGTGATCCACGGCGACCGTGAGCGTCTGCTGGGCTTCGATGCGGTCGAGCATCCCGTGGCGCTGCAACTCGGCGGCTCCGACCCGGACCAGCTGGCCGAGGCCGCCCGCATCGGCGAGGCCTTCGGCTATGACGAGATCAACCTCAACGTCGGCTGCCCGTCCGACCGGGTCCAGTCGGGCCGTTTCGGCGCCTGTCTGATGCGCGAGCCGCAACTCGTCGCGGACTGCATGGCGGCGATCAAGGCGGCGGTCGCCGTCCCCGCCACCGTCAAATGCCGCATCGGCGTCGACGATCAGGACCCGGCGGTCTCCCTGTTCGAGACCGTCGACGCCTGCGCCGCCGTCGGCGTCGAAGTCTTCGTCGTCCACGCCCGCAAGGCCTGGCTGCAGGGCCTGTCGCCCAAGGAGAACCGCGACGTCCCGCCGCTGGACTACGCCCTCGTGCGCCGGCTGAAGCGCGAGCGGCCGCACCTGTCGGTGACGATCAACGGCGGCGTCGCCTCGCTGGACGAGGCCGAGGCGCACATGGACGCCGCCGACGGCGTGCGGCTGGACGGCGTCATGCTGGGCCGGGCCGCCTATCACGAGCCCGCCATTCTGGGTCAGGCGGACCGGAGGCTGTTCGGCGCCACGACCCCCGACGTCGACGCCTGCGCCGCCATCGACCGCTATCGCCCCTATATGGCCGCCCGGCTGGCCGAGGGCGTCCATCTGCCGGCCATGACCCGGCATATGCTCGGCCTGATGCACGGGCGGCCCGGCGCGCGGACCTTCCGCCGCATCCTGACCGTCGAGGCGGTCAAGCCGGACGCCGGCCTCGAGGTGGTCGACCGCGCCGTCGAGGCGGTGCGCGAGGCCGAGGCCCGGATGGAGCTGCGCACCGAGGCGGCCTGACGGGCGTCCTGATGCAACGGCAACACACCGCCGGCGGTTGTCGCGTGTTTACCCTGTGCGGCTGGAACAGAGCGGCGCCGCTTCGCATTCGGCTGGGCAGGAGTAAGCCATGCCCAAGAGTCCGACTTCCAAGCCTGACCTGCGCCTCGTCCCCGGCGATGCGGAAATCTACGACCTGATGCGGACCCCCGAGACGACCTCGGACCGGGTGCGCCGGCTTCAACTCGAGGCCCGGGCGCTGGCGGTCGAGCAGGTCGAGTCGCTGGAACGGGTGCTGCTGGAAGCCTCGCGGATGGCGAAGGAAATCGCCGACGGCGGCGACGCCTATCCGGTGGGGGCTCGGGAGCTGGCCGGGCGGCTGTCGGCCGACCTGCCGGCCAAGGCCGAGACCCTCAAGGCCATCATCAGCCGCGCCCTCTAGGCCCGCGCCGGCTGTCGCTCGCGGATGCGGCGCGCCAGCCGGAACACGACGACGGCCAGCCCGAGCAGCACCAGCGGGATCACGATCGGCGCCAGGAAGGCGACGATCACGGTGAAGACGGCGAGCACGTCCTCGATCAGCGACACCACCGGGTTGCCCAGTCCGCCCGTGGTCGCCGTCGAGCCGACCCTGACCCCGGTCTGGGCCGCGTTGAAGGCCAGGGCCGCCGGCGCGCCGACAATCAGCCCCGCCACCGCCGCCATGCCCGGATCGACCGCCCAGAAGACGCTGCCGGCGGCGATCGCGCCGGCCACCGGCCGGGTGACGTAGCCGATCGCGTTCAGGCCATGGTCGATGGCGGGCACCTTGTCGCCGAGGAACTCCGCCATCGTCGCCACGCCGAGCGCCGCGATGGCGGGCCACGAGACCAGCCAGTCCATCTGTTCGATCAGCCGCACGTCGAACAGCTCGAACCGCGCCGCCAGGGCCAGCATCAACAGCGGCAGGAAGGTCCGCAGCCCCGTCGCCGAGGCCAGTCCCAGCCCCAGCAGGGCCGGCAGGATCCAGACCTGCATCGGCCCGGCCGCCGCGCCCAGCGCTTCCAGATCGACCTCCGGCATCGTCATCTCCTTGCACCGCCCCGCTACAATGCCCGGGAACACCCGACCGCTCCATCGGCTTTCCCGTTATCGCCGAAACAGGAGCCGACCATGGACGACCGCTTCGAACACCGCGCCGACC
>NZ_JAVHLH010000035.1:8224-15508 GCF_031082345.1 Brevundimonas sp.
GAAAGAATCGCGAAGCTCGAAGAAGAAAACGCGGCTCTCAAAAAAACAAATACCGGCATGTTAGACCGGATCGCCGATCAGGAACGGAAAATTCAGGCCGGGATTGACGCCAGGGCCTCGGACGGCGGCGGATCGGAAAGCGAAGGCGCGGTGCAGGCCGGCGCGCGCCGATACCCCGAACCGCCCTTCCCGGAGCAGCAGCAGCGCAAGCCGGGCGACGAGGCGGCGCTTGATCCCGCCCCGATGTACGACGCGCCGTTCTGGAAGGGTTCCGGCAAGCTGGACGGCATGGCCGCCCTCATCACCGGGGGCGACTCCGGCATCGGCCGGGCGGTGGCCGTGCTGTTCGCCCGCGAGGGCTGCGACGTCGCCATCTGCCACCTCGACGAGGAGCGGGACGCCGAGGACACCAGGGCCGCGGTCGAGGCCGAGGGCCGGCGGGCCATCGTGATCAAGGGCGACGCCGCCGACCCCGCCTTCTCCGAGGCCGCCGTCAAGGCCACGCTGGACGCCTTCGGCCGCCTCGACGTGGTCGTGCCCAACGCCGCTTTCCAGGAGCACGTCGAGGCGCTGGAGGACCTGACCCTCGAGCATTTCGACCGCACGCTGAAGACCAACCTCTACGGCTATTTCTACCTGGTGAAGGCGGCGGTTCCGCACCTGAAGCCCGGCGGGGCCATCGTCATGACCGGCTCGGTCACCGGCATCAGGGGCAACGACAATCTGCTCGACTATTCGATGACCAAGGGCGGCATCCACGCCTTCGCGCGGTCGCTGGGAACCCACCTCGCCCCCCGGGGAATCCGCGTCAACGTGGTCGCGCCGGGGCCGGTCTGGACCCCGCTCAACCCCGCCGACCAGCAGGCGGACAAGGTCGCTCAATTCGGTTCGCAGACGGTGATGAAACGCCCGGCCCAGCCCGAGGAGATCGCGCCCGCCTTCGTCTTCCTCGCCTCGCCGCAGTGCTCCAGCTACATCACCGGCGAGATCCTGCCGATCATCGGCGGCTACGGCGGCTGACCGGGCCGCGCGCGGTCAGGCGACGACGTCGTCGTACTCCCGGTGCCGCTTCAGCCAGGCGACGGCGTAGCTGCATCGCGGCGTCAGCTTGAGCCCCTCGGCCCGGGCATGTTCCGCCAGCGCCTGCATGAAGGCCCCCGCCGCGCCCGTGCCCCTCAGGGCCGGGTCGGCCTCGACGTGCAGGATGAGGCGTTTGTCGCCCTGGACGGCGTAGTCCGCGAACACCGTGCGGGTCTGGCCCTGGGCGTCGGTGAATCCCTGCTCGAACCGCTGCTGGGCGACGACATCGCGAAGATCGGTCATGGGCATGGCCTCCGGTGAACTGTGTGGGCGTGTGACGCAGGGCCAACTCGAGCAGTCGCCCTGCGTTCCTCACCGAGCGCGGGTCGCCGGCGCCCGGATCGGACCCTGTCTCCCTAAAGCCTCAGGGGGCGCGGTCGCCGAGCAGGTTGATCAGTCCGAAGATGCTCTTCACCGTGAACCAGACGCTGATCAGGAACCACGCCAGCAGGAAGATGAACAGGAAGGGGATGCCGATCAGGATCACGCTCGCGAGGGCGCTGACGGCGATCGCTGCCCAGCAGGCGATCGTCCACCAGAACACCGACCAGAACAGGCGAATCTGCGCGTTCAGATGCTCGAGCGCCAGGCCGGAGGCGGAGCTCCGGCCGGCATAGGCGACCACCAGTCCGACGAGGACCAGCACGTTGGCGCTGGGGATCGACAGGATGTACAGGCCCCAGGCCAGCACGGCGGCGACCTTGCCGTCCTCCTGGCCGCCGGAGCGGAAAACGGGTTCGTCACGGGGAGGGATAGGGGTCATGGCGCGCTCCTTCAGATCCACCAGCCGCGGGGATTGGCGATCGGTCGCCCCGCCTTCAACGACCACACCCCCACGGCGCCGCGCGCGACCAGCCACAGCGCCGCGAGGAACATGATGGCCGGGCCGAACCCGAACGGCACGAGGAAGAAGATCAGCCCCACCGCGACGGCCACGCCGGCGGTCCACAGCGTCCGCTGCTGATAGATGAAGTGCGACTGCGACAGGGGGTCTTCCGGTCCGGCCCGGCCGGTGACGGCGAGCAGCCCGATGATCGCCGACACGCCCAGGGTCGGGACGGCGAAGAGGATCAGCGCATAGACAGCGTACAGGCCCATGCCGCCTCCTGGGATGGCCGGAGGCTCGCGCCGTCGCCGACGGCTGGAGAACTCGGGCGAGGGTTCGAAGACCGAGGCGGCCGAGACCGGCGTCCCGGCGACGGACGGCGCTTCCGGCTCCGGCGAGGGCTCGGCGGGGGCGGGCTCCGGTTCGGCCGGGTGGGAGGCGCTCAACAGGTCGGGTTCCGGATGGGACCCCGGGGCGGGCTCAGGCTCAGGCTCAGGCTCAGGCTTTGGCTCAGGCTCCAACGCCTCCGGCGTCCGGGCGCGGCCCTGCAGCGACGCCGGAGAGGCGAAGCCGATCAGGTCGTCGTGATCGTCCGGAGCGTGCGGGTCGCCGGGTTCGGCCATGGGGGTCCTTCGAGTCCTGTTGTCAGAATGACGGCCCGTCGCCGGGCGCGCAACCGGTCTAGCGCGCCAGCGTCACCTCGCAACCCGGGGCGACGGCGCCGTCCAGCGCGCCCGGCTTCTCGATCCGCACGGTGCAACGCCGCACCCGACCGTCCGCCAGCATGGCCAGGGCCAACCGTTCGGCGAAGGTCTCGACCAGGCCGACATGACCTTCGGCCGCGATGGCGCGCGCCGCCTCGGCCACGGTCTCGTAGTTGATGGTGTCAGCCAGTCGCTCCACCGCCGCCGGCGCCAGCTCGAGGCTGACGTCGAGGACCAGCCGTTGCAGCCGCCCCAGCTCGTGATCATGCACCCCGATGCCGGCCGCGACTTCCAGCCCGCGCACGAATACGGTCAGACCTTCGCGGCGAATGCCCGGAGCGGCGTCGGCGCCCGGGAAGGGCAGGGGGGAGGGGACGGCCACGGGCTACTCCACGATGTCCGGGGTTTTCCAGGCCAGGTGCTGGCCCCCGTCGACGGCGATCATCTGGCCTGTCACCAGCTCCGCGTCCACCAGCCATCGCACCGCGGCGGCCACGGCCTCCGGACTGCCGGCGCGCGCCAGCGGAACGGCTGCGGCCTCGGCGGCGAATTCCTCATCCGTCTGGTGCACCGAGGGCAGGGTCGGACCCGGCCCCACGCCGTTGACCCGGATGCGCGGCGCCAGCGCCTGGGCCATGGTGCGGGTGGCGTGCCACAGGGCGGCTTTCGACAGGCCGTAGGAGAAGAAGCGCGGGTCCGGCTTCAGGACGCGCTGGTCGAGAATGTTGACGATGGCCGAGCCGTCGGGCGCCTGGCGCGCGAACGCCTGGGCCAGCAGCACCGGGGCGCGCAGATTGGTGTCGAGATGCCTGTTCCAGCTGTCGCCGGTGATGGTGTCCAGCCGGTCGTCGGCGAACACCGAGGCGTTGTTGACCAGCACCGACAGCGGCCCCAGCGCTTCGGCCGCCCGGCCGATCAGTTCGTGGGTCGCGACCGCGTCCCTGAGGTCGGCGGACAGGGCCACGGCCCGACGGCCCAGGCCTTCGATCTCGCGGACCAGCCCGGCGGCCTCATCGTCCGAGGTGTGATGATGAACGGCGACGTCGAATCCGGCGCCGGCCAGCTCAAGACAGATGGCCCGGCCGATGCGTTTGGCTCCGCCGGTGACGAGGGCGACCCGGTTCCGGGCCGACGGCTCAGTCAACCCGGCCGAACTCGATGAAGTTGATCGCGGCGAGAACGGCCACGAAGCCGAGGATGATGTAGAGGGCCAGCATGCGATGCTCCTGTGTCGGCGCCCGCAATAAAGCGCCCGGCCCGGCTGTTCAAGCAGGCGTCAGGCCCTATCGTTCGACCGATGACGACCTGGCGCACGCATATTGAGCCCTTCACCCGCCCGCTGTTCTTCGCCTGGTCGCGGATCAGCCGCGGCATGACCCTGGGCGTGCGCGGCGTCGCCATCGACGGCGAGGGCCGGGTGCTTCTGGTCAAACACACCTATCTGCATGGCTGGTGGCTGCCCGGCGGCGGGGTCGAACGCGGCCAGACCTGCGAGGACGCCCTGGCCCGCGAAATGCACGAGGAGGCCGGCGTCATCCTCGAGGGCCGCCCGGTCCTGGTCAGCATCCACGCCAACGAGCGCTTCTTCCGCGGCGACCACGTTCTCGTCTACCGCATCGACCGCTTCACCCTGACCGACCGCACCAGCCGGGGCGAGATCGCGGCGGCAGGCTGGTTCGACCCGTGCGATCTGCCGGAGGACACGCACCGCGCGACGCGCGACCGGCTGGCGGAGATTTTCGGCGATGCGGAATGCGCGACAAGCTGGTAGCGAATCCGGATGAACCCCTCTCTCCTCGCCATGCTGGCCGTCGTCTTCGGCGGGGCCGCCACCGCCCTCCAGGCGCCGACCAACGCCAAGATGATGGGCGCCGTCGGCTCCCCGGTGAACGCCGCCTTCGTTTCGTTCGCGGTCGGCACGGCGGCGCTGGGCATCCTCGCCCTCGTGCTGCAGGTGCGGCCGGACCTGGCCGCCTCGCGGGCCCTGCCCTGGTACGCCTGGGTCGGTGGTCTGTATGGCGCGATCTTCGTGGTCGCGGCCGCCTGGGGCGTGCCCCGGCTGGGCGTGGCCACCACCATCATCCTGATGGTGGCCGGCCAGCTGCTGCTCAGCCTCGTGCTCGACCATTTCGGGGCCATGGGCATGCCGAAGCAGCCGATCAGCCCCGGCCGCGTCGCCGGCATCGGCCTCGTGATCGCCGGCGTGCTTATGGTCCGCAAATTCTAGGCCTATATCGGTCCCGATGACCGAGGAGACGATTCCCGCTGACGCCGAGGCCCTGAAGGCCGCCGACCTGATCCGGGACGAGGCCCGGCGCGCGCCGGACAAGCCCGGCGTCTACCGCATGTACGGCGAGGACGGGACCTGCCTCTACGTCGGCAAGGCGCGCTCGCTGAAGAAGCGCATCCTCCAGTACGCCCAGGGCCGGTTCCACACCCAGCGCATCGGCCTGATGGTGTCCCTGACGCGCTCGATGGAGCTGGTCGTCACCGCCTCGGAGACCGAGGCCCTGCTGCTCGAATCCAACTTCATCAAGAAGCTCAAGCCGCGCTTCAACGTGGTGCTGCGCGACGACAAGTCATTCGCCGAGCTGATGATCCGCCGCGACCACCGCGCGCCCCAGGTCCGCAAGCATCGCGGGGCCCACACTGTGAAGGGCGACTATTTCGGCCCCTTCGCCTCGACCTGGGCGGTCAACCGCACCCTGACCACCCTGCAGAAGGCCTTCCTGCTGCGCTCCTGTTCGGACAGCGTCTACGAGACCCGCACCCGGCCCTGCATGCTGCACCAGATCAAGCGCTGCTCGGCCCCCTGCACCGGTCTGATCTCGCTCGAGGACTATGGCGCCCTGGTCGACGAGGCCGAGGCCTTCCTGCGTGGCAAGTCGCGCGCCGTCGTCGCCCGCCTGTCGAGCGAGATGCAGGCCGCCTCCGACGCCATGGATTTCGAACAGGCCGCCCGCGTCCGCGACCGCATCCGCGCCCTGTCGGCCATCTCGATGGAGAATTCCGTCAGCGCCGAAGGGGTCGCCGAGGCCGACGTCTTCGCCCTGCACTCCGACGGCGGCCAGGCCTGCGTCCAGGTCTTCTTCTACCGCGCCGGCCAGAACTGGGGCGGTCGGGCCTATTTCCCGCGCGTCGACCGGGCGGACACCGACCCGGAAATCCTCGCCGCCTTCCTCGGCCAGTTCTACGAGGACCGGCCGGTGCCGCGGCAGATCCTGTCCAACCTCGTTCCGCACGAGAAGGAGCTGCTGGAGGAGGCCTTCTCGATGAAGGCCCGGACCGTGGACGGACGCCGGGTGGTCAGCATCGAACGGCCGGCCCGCGGCGATCGCAAGGCCCTGGTCGACCACGCCCTGACCAACGCCCGCGAGGCGCTGGGCCGCCGCATGGCCGAGAGCTCGGCCCAGGGCAGGATCCTCGACGAGGTGTGCGAGGTGTTCGGGCTGGAGGGCCGCCCCGAGCGGATCGAGGTCTATGACAACTCCCACATCCAGGGGACCAACGCCGTCGGCGGCATGATCGTGGCCGGGCCCGAGGGGTTCCAGAAGTCGCAGTATCGCAAGTTCAACATCCGCGGCGAGGAGCTCACGCCCGGCGACGACTACGGCATGATGCGCGAGGTGCTGCGCCGCCGCTTCGCCCGTCTGGTCAAGGACGAGGAAGCGGGCGAGGAGGTTGTCCGTCCCGACCTGCTGCTGATCGACGGCGGCGCCGGGCAGCTGGCCGAGGCGGTCGCGGTCATGGCTGAACTGGGCGTGCACGACATCGCCGTGGTCGGCGTGGCCAAGGGGCCGGACCGCGACGCGGGACTGGAGCGGTTCTTCATGCCCGGCAAGCCGCCGTTCATGCTGCCGCTGAAGTCGCCGGCGCTGTACTACCTCCAGCGCCTGCGCGACGAGGCCCACCGCTTCGCCATCGGCGCCCACCGCACCCGCCGTTCGATGGACATCAAGAAGAACCCGCTCGACGAAATCGAGGGCGTCGGCCCCGGCCGCAAGAAGGCCCTGCTGCACGCCTTCGGCTCGGCCAAGGGGGTCTCGCGCGCCGCCGTCGCGGATCTGGTCAAGGTCGAGGGCATCAATTTGCCGCTGGCCGAGCGCATCCACGCCTTCTTCCGCAAGAGCTGATCCCGTTCTAGAAACCCTGCCATGTCGACCGAATCCGCTGACGCCCTGCTTTCCGGCTACCGCCGCTTCCGCGAGGGCCATTGGGCCGAGGCCCGGGCCGAGTACGAGGCGCTCGCCGCCGACGGCCAGCGGCCGCACACCCTGGTCGTGGCCTGTTCCGACAGTCGCGCCGATCCGGCCCTGATCTTCGACACCGCGCCGGGCCAGCTGTTCGTGGTCCGCAACGTCGCCAACCTGGTCCCCCCCTACGAGCCGGACGGCCGCCTGCACGGCGTCTCGGCGGCGCTGGAGTTCGGGGTCAAGGTGCTGGGCGTGTCGCGCATCGTGGTCATGGGTCACGCCCTCTGCGGCGGGGTCAACGCCATGCTCAACGGCGCGCCGGGGAACTGTCAGGACTTCGTCGCGCCCTGGGTCGAGCAGGGCGCCCCGGTCGTCCGCCGCATCGCCGAGGCGGTCGAGCCCGACCAGGTCGACCGGGCCGCGGAGGAGGCCGTGGTGCGCCTGTCGATCGACAACCTGCGCACCTTTCCGTGGATCGCCG
>NZ_JAVHLH010000035.1:15518-16514 GCF_031082345.1 Brevundimonas sp.
GCCGCCGGCGACCTGGTCCTGACCGGCCTGCATTTCGGCATCGCCGACGGCATCCTGCGCGCCCTCTCGGGTCCCGGACGCTTCGAAGCGCTGTAGCCTCGCCTCGCGCATCGAAGCGTGGCACATCGGCGTTGAAGCAGGATGTCCGACATGACCCCCACGCACCACGCCAACCCCATCCCCAACATCCTGACGGGCCTGCGCCTGATCGCCGGGGTGGTGATGTTCCTGATCCTGGCCGGCGCCGCGCCCCAGGGCCTGCCGCTGCTGTCGGACTATCTCAGTCCCGACGACCAGTTCCGCTTCGGGCGGACCGCCTTCGTCATCTTCGTGGTCGCGGCCTCGACCGACTGGGTCGACGGCTTCCTAGCCCGCCGCTGGCATTCCACGACCCGCTGGGGGGCCATCCTCGACCCGATCGCCGACAAGGTGCTGATCACCGGCGCCATCCTCGGCGTGCTGGCCTGGGGCTCGGTGCCGCAGGCCGCCATCCCCTGCGGCCTGATCCTGTTCCGCGAGTTCGCCGTCTCGGCCCTGCGCGAGACCGTGGCCGGCAAGGTCAAGCTGCCGGTGACCCTGCTGGCCAAGTGGAAGACGACGCTGCAGATGCTCGCCCTCGGCGCCCTGCAGCTGGCCCTCGTGCCGCTGTGGGAAGGCTTCGGCCTGCCGCTGGAGTGGCTGCCCCAGTTCCAGACCTTCGCCTATGTCCTGCTGTGGATCGCCGCCATCGTCACCCTCTGGACCGGCTGGCAGTATTTCTCAAAGGCCCAGCAGAAGATGAGCCAGCTTTAGAGCGGAACGGGGGTCACTCGACCCCCAGCTCCTCCACCAGCCGCTCCATGCCGTAGACGTCCCGCAGCGCCGCGGTCACCGCGCCGGTGGTCACGATCACCGAGCGATTGACCCTGACGTCATAGCCATAGGCGTTGCGCTGGGTCAGGACGGTGGAGTCGAAATTCGCGCCGAGGATCTCGCCCGCCTCATTGACCACCGGCG
>NZ_JAVHLH010000360.1 GCF_031082345.1 Brevundimonas sp.
GACCCGGTCAGTCGGAGAAGGAGGCGGCGGACATTCATCGCGCCCACGTTAGGGCGACCAACCCGGGTTTCTCAAACGAAAACGCCGGGCGCGATCAATCTTCGTCCCGGGTCTCGATGCGATGGGTGAAGACGCGAACGTCGCCGTCGCCGCCGTGCTCGCCTTCCTCGATGAAGCCCGAGCGGTCGGCGTCCATCCGCGCGAAGGCTTCGCGCAGGGGACTGATGAACTCGGCCTCGCTGATCTTGCCGTCACCGTCCTTGTCCATGTCGCCATGACCGCCGGGGCCGCCCATGTGGCGCACCTCGATACGGGTGTCGCCGCCGGCGCCCGCATGGCCCGGACCGTGGACGACGTGCGGCATGCCGTGGCCGGCCGCTCCGTGGATGACGATTTCGCGCTCCTCCCGGGAGCCTGCCTCGCCGCCCGCATGCGGACGGCGGAGTTCGAAGCGGTGCATGCCGGGCTCGCCCCCCGGTCCGCTGCCGAAAAACGTCATGCCTCCGGCGGCGCCGTGACCGGCCGACAGCTCCTCGGTGGACAGGCGGCCGTCGCCGTCCGTGTCGACGCGGGCGAAATGATCGTTCATCGGAGCGGTGAACTCTTCGCGGGTGACCTGGCCGTCGCCGTCCTTGTCGAGCGAGCCGGGGCCGTGCGGCCCCATGACCATGACCCGGGTGTGGACTTCCGGAGGCGTCGGCGGCGACGGGGGATCCTGCATCAGGACGGCGGAAAGGGCGATCAGGGTCAGCATGGGCGGTAGGCTCCCGATTGATATCTTCCGTTGTTCGACCACGCCGGGCTTTCGCGGGTGTTTCAGGCGGCGGCCGAATTGTTTCAATCCTGAAATGACGGCGCGAACGCGCGCCTTCACAATGGTCCGATGCAAGCTGAAGCCGCCCCGCGCATCCTCGTCGTCGACGACGACCCCGGCATCCGCGAGGTGCTGACCGAATATCTGTCACAGCACGGCTATGCCGCCGAGGGGGCGGCGACCGCGGCTGAGATGGATCGCGCCATCGCCGCGCGCACGCCCGATCTGATCGTGCTGGACCTGATGATGCCGGGCGAGGACGGGCTGTCGGTCTGCCGCCGGATCGCCGGCAAGGGGCCGCCAATCGTCATGCTGTCGGCCATGGGCGAGGACACCGACCGGATCATCGGCCTGGAGCTCGGCGCCGACGACTACCTGGCCAAGCCTTGCAATCCGCGCGAACTGCTGGCGCGGGTCCGGGCGGTGCTGCGCCGGCCCCGCGAGAGTGCGGAGGCGGACGGCCCCTGCCTCGCGTTCGCCGGATGGCGGCTGGATCTCTTGCGGCGGGAGCTGATGAGGCCGGACGGTCAGTTGGTGGCCCTGTCCGCCGGGGAGTTCGCCCTGCTCAGGGCCTTCGCCGAGCGACCAGGCCGGATCATGACCCGCGACCAGCTGCTGGAGCGGGCGCGGGGCGCTGACAGCGACGTCTTCGACCGGGCCATGGACGTCCAGATCAGCCGGCTGCGCAAGAAGCTGGACGACGGCTCCGGCCTGGAGATGATCCAGACGCTGCGGGGCGAGGGCTATATGTTCGACGTCAAGGTCGACCGTCACAGCGGCGCCGGGCGGAACGGGACGTGAAGCGCCCCTCCTCCCTGCCCGTCCTGGTCCAGGTGGCGGCGCTGGCGGCGCTGGCCGTGGTCATGTCGCAGGCCGTGGCCTTCGCGGTGCTGGTGCTGGCCCCCGAGCCGAGGCCGTCCGGGTTCAGCATCGAGGCCGCCGCCAATGCACTGAAGGGCGAACCGGCGGAGACTTCGGACGGTCGCGCCCTGAGACGCCGGATCACGGACCAGCCCGTATCGCCCGCCGGGATCGACCGCATCGACCCGATGGCCCTGGCCATATCGGCGGGACTGGCCGAGCGGCTCGGAGTCGAGCCCGGCACGGTGCGGGTGGCGGTCGATCGCGGACGGGTGCGCCGGCCGGACCCGCCGCCGGGCGGCGCGCCGCCGGCCAACTTCATCT
>NZ_JAVHLH010000361.1 GCF_031082345.1 Brevundimonas sp.
GTCGCGGGTTCGAGCCCCGTCACTCGCGCCATTCCCTCTGATATCGCAGTCAGGGAATGGCGCTTTCCGCTCCGCGAGCGGGTTCTTTAAAATCCGGATGCAACCGAAGCCGTCAGCTGCGCCCGGCGATCAGCACATTGTTGACGCGGCGGCCCAGAGGATCGCGCGACTGCCAGGTCTCGCCGACGTCGGCGTCGATCATGTCGGTGCAGAAGCGGGGAATCAGCATGTTGGGCCGGATGTGGGTCAGGCAGACCCGCTCGCCGCGGACCGACCAGCGCGCCGACAGCCGGCGGCCGTCCGAGAACTGGGCGATGTAGGTTCCGTCCGGGTTGAACCAGTGCTTCACCCAGCCGCCGTCGGAATAGCGCGACAGCACCGTGTTTCCGAAAGCGGCGTTGATATCGGCCCGAACCGGAGCCCCTATCAGAAACGCCGCCGAAATGGTCGCCACGGCCAGCGTGCGAAGCATATGCAACCCCTACTCAACCCTTCCCGAGGGGGATTATTAACAATCGTTTAAGGAATGCCAAGCCCTCTCGCGGAGGCCGGAATAGTTGACTCTTGCGTGGGGGCTTCTATATGCGGCCCACGTTCGGGACAGGACTGGCGAATCCGCGCCGCCCGCTCGCCCAGAGATCAGGGCGGTTCCGCGACATCGCACGACGACCCGATGCGCGGGGCGTCCTTCAGTACAGTCCCAAAGGATTCATGACCGAATTTTCCCAACTGGGCCTCTCGCCCACGACCCTGCAAGCGGTCGCCGACACCGGCTACACCACCGCCACCCCGATCCAGGCCCAGGCTATTCCCGTCGCCCTCGCCGGCCGCGACGTTCTCGGCATCGCCCAGACGGGCACCGGCAAGACCGCCGCCTTCACCCTCCCCCTGATCGACAAACTGTCCAAGGGCCGCGCCCGCGCCCGGATGCCGCGCGCCCTGGTGCTGGCCCCGACCCGCGAGCTGGCCGACCAGGTCGCCTCCAGCTTCGAGAAATACGCCAAGGGCACCAAGCTGACCTGGGTGCTGCTGATCGGCGGCGTCTCCATGGGCGACCAGGTGGCGGCGCTGAACAAGGGCGTCGACGTCCTGATCGCCACCCCGGGCCGACTGCTGGACCTGTTCGAGCGCGGCAAGATGATGCTGAACGGCGTCGAGCTGATGGTCGTCGATGAAGCGGACCGCATGCTGGACATGGGCTTCATCCCCGACATCGAACGCATCTTCAAACTGACCCCGCCCAAGCGCCAGACGCTGTTCTTCTCGGCCACCATGCCGCCCGAGATCACCCGGCTGACGACCCAGTTCCTCAAGGACCCGACCCGGATCGAGGCCTCGCGCCCGGCGATGACGGCCGAGACCATCACCCAGTATCTGGTCCGCATCCCGTCCAGCGATCCGAAGATGAAGCGCGCCGCCCTGCGCGCCCTGATCGGCCGCGCCGACGTCAAGAACGGCATCGTCTTCTGCAATCGCAAGTCCGAGGTCGATGTCGTCGCCAAGTCGCTGAAGCAGCACGGCTTCGACGCCGCGCCGATCCACGGCGACCTGGACCAGTCGCTGCGCACCAAGACCCTGGCCGCCTTCCGCTCGGGTGAGCTGAAGCTGCTGGTGGCCTCCGACGTGGCGGCGCGCGGCCTCGACATCCCCGACGTCAGCCACGTGTTCAACTACGACGTCTCGCACCACGCCGACGACTATGTGCACCGCATCGGCCGCACCGGTCGGGCGGGCAAGACCGGCCAGACCTTCATGATCGTCACCCCCGGCGACGACCGGTCGCTCGACAAGGTGCTGAAGCTGATCAAGATGGCTCCGGAGGAGCTGACGCTGGACAGCGCTGATCTGGGCGGGGGCTCCAGCCGTCGTCCCGAGAAGACCGAACGCGCCGAGCCGGCCCGCGAACAGGCCGAACGTCCGTCCCGATCGCGCCGGTCGCCGGCGCCCAGGACCGACGCGCCGGCCGAGGTCGTCGCCTTGGAGGCGGGCTATGGCGGG
>NZ_JAVHLH010000362.1 GCF_031082345.1 Brevundimonas sp.
ACCGGCGCTGAATTGCCGGTTCATGCTGCGCCACCCCAAGATTACTTGATCTTGGCTTCCTTGAACTCGACGTGCTTGCGCACGACCGGGTCGTACTTCTTGACGACCATCTTCTCGGTCATCGTCCGGGCGTTCTTCTTGGTGACGTAGAAGAAGCCGGTGTCGGCGGTCGAGTTCAGGCGGATCTTGATGGAGGCGGGCTTGGCCATCGGACAATTACCTTTGCGACGGCGAAAGCCGCTGGAAACGAGAGGCGCGGAACATACTCAGGCGCGGTCGGAAGTCAACCGGGCGCGACGGGCATTGAGCCGGGCGGCGGTCCGGGTCAGGGTGCGGGCATGAAAACGCTCAGGCTCGCCGCGCTCGGCCCCGTCCTCGCCCTACTCGCCGCCTGCGCCACGGCGCCGGAGCCGGCGCATCCGCAGGACGCCTTCATGGCCCGGCTGAACGCCCTGTGCGGGCAGCGCTTCGAGGGGCGGGTCGTCAGCGACGACCCCGCCGACGCGGACTTCCGCAACAGCCGGCTGCTGATGCATGTGCGCGACTGCGCGCCCGACGAGGTCGGCATTCCGTTCGCGGTGGGCGAGGACCGCTCGCGCCGCTGGATCGTGACCCGGACGGACACGGGGCTGAGGCTGAAGCACGATCACCGCGACGAGCAGGGCGTGATCCACGGCTATCACATGTACGGCGGCGACACCGCGGACGCGGGCACGGCGGGGCGGCAGGCGTTTCCGGTCGACCAGGAGTCGATCGACCAGTTCATCGCCGGCGGGGCCCAGGTCTCGACCACCAACGTCTGGGCCATGGAGGTCCACCCGGGCCGGATCTTCGCCTATGAGCTGCGGCGGCCCGGCGGGCGGTTCCTGCGCGTCGAGTTCGACCTGACGCGGCCGCTGGCGGAGTAGGCGATCCGGTGGGTGGGCCGGCTGAGTCGGTTCATCACAACGGACACGACGAAACACGACGGGCACGACGGGGCCGGTGAGCCGCGACGCCCGTCAGGGCGACGCCTTGATGATTGAAGGCGGGCCCAAGGGCCCGCGACAGAGGCGGCGGGCAGACTCCCGTCGTGTTCGCTGTGATCTCGTCGTGTCCGCCGTGATGAACCGCAGCTTTCGGTCGCCTAGCCGAAGGCGCGGAGGCGGTCGATCAGGGGTTTCAGGCCGGGAATCAGCGGCTCGATCTCGGCGGCGTTCTTCTTCCACTTGCCGGCCTCGGGCGGAGTCAGGGTGTGGCGCGAGGGGGGCAGGTCGCCGCCGGTGCGCTCGGCCAGGGCCGGGTCGAACTCCAGCCCGGCGAAACCGCAGACGCCGCGGATGACGGCGGCGGGATCGGCGAGGAAGTCGCTGTAGCGCACCACATGGCGGCGGTCGGCCGGGATCTGCTCCAGGTCGTCCATGATGGTCTGGTTGGTGGTGGCCCACTGATAGGCCGCGATCTCGGGCAGGGGCGTGCCCTTCAGGGCCTGCCAGCCGGGCGGCAGCAGCAGGGACCACGGGCCGTCCCAGCCGGGCAGCTGCGGATAGGTGACCCAGCCGCCGGCGCGCCAGGCGTCGATGATGCTGGAGATGTTCTCCTCCGGCTCGCGCCACAGGAAGACGAAGCGGGCGTCGGGGAAGAGGGCGTTGAAGAAGGGGATGCGCAGGGCGTTCTTGGGGGTCTTTTCGAGCAGGCGGACGCTTTCGGCGTCGGCGGGCGCGCCCGAAGCGTCGACCAGCTTCTCGGCCAGGCGGGACTTCATGGCCAGGGCGACCTCGGGGGTCAGGTGCGCGGCGGTCAGGCGGTTGGAGTCCACGCCGGGCGCGCCGGGCAGGTACATGCGGAAGCCCTCGACCAGCCAGTGGGCCTCGCCGCCGGGATTGTGCAGCTGGGGCGTGACGGCGAGGGTCTCGAACAGGGCGGTGCTGCCCGAACGGGGCGCGGCGACGATGATCACCGGGCGGTCGTAGTCGGGGGTGCGCACGACGGGCCGGCCGACCGGCGCGGCCGGG
>NZ_JAVHLH010000363.1 GCF_031082345.1 Brevundimonas sp.
GTGCGATCGACCCGATCCGTAAAGCCCTGAGACGAGAGCGTCTGACGGGCCGCGTTGAGCGCCTCCGTTTCGGACGCGCTTGCACTCGCCGAGGCCGAAACCGACGCGCTCGCACGGACCCCGCCCGTCACCCCTGTACCAAAGGCCTTCGCCCCGACACTGGCGTCGGCGTAGCCTTCCAGCGCGGCGCGCGCGGTCGCCTCCTGCGCAGTCTTGCGATCGTAGCCGTGTGTCCGTTGAAGGCTCTCCGAGACCTGGTCCATGACCTGATACATCGAGCCGTGGGTTTCGCGCTGTTCGCTTCCGACCGTGCGGTTGTTCGTTCGCGCATCCAGCCAGCTGTTGACCGCCTCGACCCCCTCGGCCCTCGTCCGCTGCCAGCCCTCGGTGTAGGATTGGCGCAGCGCCTGGCTCTCCTCCCGCCGCGTGGAAGCCGCCTCTACGGCCGCCGCGCTGATCCCTTCGGACATGCGCAGGTTGGCCGCCGTGTTCGACATCGAGGTCGTCAGCGTCATCGCGCCGCCGGCGCCCATCTCCACCCGGTTGAGGTTCTGATCGACAAAGCGATAATTGCCCTGGTCGACGTCCAGCGAGGTGTGCTGCCGGTTGCCCGACAGGTTGTTGAAGGAGTGGTTCTCGAAGGCCGTGTTGCCGAACGACAGGTTTCCAGTCGTTGCGGCTGCGCCCGCGGCCTCGGCGCCGCTTCTGAACTGTGAGAGCAGGGCTTCGCCTTGTCCGCCAACCGCCATCGCTCCGCGCGTCAGCATCCCGGCCAGGACCGGGATCATCATGGTCATCACGCCGGCGACGGCGGCAATGTCCGCGTTCACCGAGCTGATCGCTTCCAAGTTGGCGATCTTGATCCCCTGCGCCACGTCGGGGATGTAGGCGGCGGCCTGCGTCTTGGCGGCCGCGTTCCCCATCGCGATCTTGTGGACGATCACATACATGGGCCCCCAGAGCTGAAGATAGAGGAAGCCTGTCAGGTAGCCTTGGACCATGCGCGGCCCGAGGGCCGGCAAGAGGAAGGCCGGAAAGAGGATCGGGAACATCCCGATGAACAACAGATCCACCACGACACGGAGAATGACGATCGCCTTCTCCGCGACTCCCCCCAGGAGGGACTGCGTATTGCGCGTCTGCACTTCGGCCTGCGTCTCGGCCAGCGCGCCCATCGACTCCCCGCCCGCCTCGGCCGCGAAGCCCGTCACGCCGCGGCGGATTGAGTTGGCCATCAGCACCTGTTGGAAGGTCGACGTCGCGTCGCGCGCCGCCCCAACCATGATCGGGTGCAGCGTACCCATTTCCGACATCAGGGCGGTCTGCAGCTGGGCCTCAGGCAGGTCAGGCCGCGACCGGCGCTCGAAAAGGCGCATCGAGGACTGAATCGTCGCCGCCCACTCGCCGTTCATCCGCGAGGCGGCCACCGGGCAGGAGACAATCTCCCTCACCCCCGTCCCGCCCGTATACTCGACTGACCGCCCCGGGTTCGTTCCCTTGGTCTGGGTGATGTAGACCCAGAGATCATTCTGGCGCGCCAGCTCGCCGGCCGAATAGTGGCCGTCGAGGATGTCGTAATAGACGCAGCCCCGGATGAAGTTCCGCAGGTTTCCGTCGAAGCGCGGGTCCGCGATCTGGGCGGTGCGCAGCCGTTCGAACACCTTGGCGCCGTAGATCATTCCCGTTTTGGAGTATCGGTTGTCCTCCGGATCCCCGAAGGCCTGTTCCGTCAGGGTGATGACCCGGCTTCCGACCCGGCTCGTCAGGCTGGCCGTCATGCCGACCCCAAGCGGCACGTTGGCCACGTCCGCACCCGTTAGGCTCGGGTTGAAGACGTCGGTGACGTGGACCTGCACCTTCGGCACCCAGAGGACGCCATAGGTGATGAACGCGATCAGGAACCAGCGCAGGATCTTGCCGACGTTGAAGTCAAAGACGGCCTTCAGAATGCCCATCATCAGGCCAAGCACCATCGCCAGGCGCAGAAGGGAGG
>NZ_JAVHLH010000364.1 GCF_031082345.1 Brevundimonas sp.
CCCCAAGGGGAGAAGGGTAGGGAAGGCAAGCCGCGCCGCTTCACGCCAACTTAAGAGAAGCGGGGCCAGAGTGCAGCTGAAGAAGGCGAGCAAGCCTCCGCGCAACCGCGCTTCCTCGGAAGCGGAACAGGCCGGGTGATGATGTCGAAGACGGTCCTCATCGTCGAGGATAACGAGCTGAACATGAAGCTCTTTCATGATCTGCTCGAATCCCAGGGGTATCGCACCCTGCAGACCCGCGAGGGCCTGCAGGCGCTCGCCCTGGCGCGCCAGCACCATCCCGACCTGATCCTGATGGACATCCAGCTGCCCGAGATCAGCGGCCTGGAAGTGACCAAATGGCTGAAGGACGACGAGGAGCTGAGCCACATTCCGGTCGTCGCCGTGACCGCCTTCGCCATGAAGGGCGATGAGGAGCGGATCCGGCAGGGCGGCTGCGAGGCCTATATCTCCAAGCCGATCTCGGTAATGCATTTCCTCGAGGTGGTCCGCAAACACCTCGGGCCCGTCGAGATGGCCGTGCCATGACCGCCCGCATTCTGGTCGTCGATGACGTCGAGCCGAACGTTCGCCTGCTCGAGGCCAAGCTGACGCTGGAATACTATGAGGTGCTGACGGCGATGGACGGCGCGACGGCGCTGGAGATCGCCTCGGCGGAGCGGCCCGACATCATCCTGCTGGACGTGATGATGCCGGGGATGGACGGGTTCGAGACCTGTCGCCGGCTGAAGGCCGACCCGGTGACGCGGCACATTCCGGTGGTGCTGGTCACCGCCCTGGACGGCCGCGAGGACAAGATCAAGGGACTGGGCGTCGGAGCCGACGACTTCGTCACCAAGCCGATCGACGACGTCATCCTGTTCGCCCGGGTCAAGTCGCTGGTGCGGCTGAAGGCGGTGATGGACGAGCTGCGCGAGCGCGAGGAGAGCGGACGCCGGCTGGGGGTCGACGCGGACGGCGCCGGGCGGCTGCGCGGTTCGGGCGGCCGGGTGCTGATCGTCGACGACAATACGCTGCAGTCCGAGAAGATGGTCACCCATCTGGCCGGCGAACACCGGCCGGTGGTCGAGGCTGATCCCGCGGCGGCCCTGGTCGCGGCGGGCGGGCCGATCGACCTGATGATCGTCAATGTCTCGAGCAGCGGCTTCGACGGCCTGCGCTTCGTGGCCCAGGCGCGCTCGAGCGAGGCCTCCAGAAAGACGCCGATCCTGGCCGTGGTCGACCCGGCCGACCGGCCGCGCCTGCTGAAGGCGCTGGAGCTGGGCGTCAACGACATCCTGCCGCGCCCGGTCGATTCCGAGGAGCTGATGGCGCGGGCCCGGACCCAGATCAAGCGCAAGCGCTATGCCGACTTCCTCAAGGAAAAGCTGGACTACAGCCTCGAGATGGCGGTCACCGACGCCCTGACCGGGCTGCACAATCGCCGCTACATGGCGGGGCAGCTGCAGGCCATGGTCGGACGGGCCGGGCAGGGCGGTGATTCCGTCGCCGTGCTGGTCATGGACATCGACCACTTCAAAGCGGTCAACGACAGCTTCGGCCACGACGCCGGGGACGAGGTGCTGCGCGAGTTCGCGGTGCGGCTGGCGACCAATGTGCGGGCCATCGACCTGCCGTGCCGGTTCGGCGGCGAGGAGTTCGTGGTGGTCATGCCGGGCGCGAGCCTGGAGGCCGCCGCCCGGGTGGCCGACCGCATCCGCCGCGATATCGAGGGCCAGCCCTTCCCGATCATGGGCGGGGCCGAGGGGCTGACCATCACCGTCTCGGTCGGGGTGGCGGCCAGCGTGCCCGGCGACACGCCGGAGGGCCTGCTGAAGCGGGCCGACGAGGGCGTCTATGAGGCCAAGGCGCATGGCCGGAACCAGGTCATCGCGCGGGCGGCCTGAGGGCGGCTAGCGACTCATCCAGGGCTTGGACTTGCCGGTGGCGATGCTGGCGGCCTGTTCGCGCTGGAAACGGCCGCCGCGCGGCGGCTTGGGGCGGGCGTCG
>NZ_JAVHLH010000365.1 GCF_031082345.1 Brevundimonas sp.
GCCGGGAGCTGTTCATCGACCTCGGGACCAACGGGGAGATCGTCCTCAAGAGGGGCCGCGAATTCGCCGCCGCCTCGACGGCCGCCTCGATCGCCCTGCGGCGCTGGGCCCGGTCGAGATAGGCGTAGGCTCCGGTGCTGCCCAGCACGCAGAGGGAGTCGACGCCCGCCGCGACCAGGCGCTCGACCCGGCGTTGCAGCGCATCGAGGTCCACGACGCCGTCGGCGTCTATCGGGGTTGGGGGAAAGGCCGACACGCCTTCGAACAGCGCCATGGGAGTCTCCATCTTGCGATGGCCACCGCATAGCGCCGCGGACGGCGCGTCGCTGACAAACCCGGTTACGCCGCGTTTCAGCACGACGAAGAAGCGGCCGCCGGAGCGATCCGACGGGCGTTTTGATGTCTCGACGGTCGGCCGGATCAGGCGGCGGCGGTGACCGGGGCGCTGGATTCCGACGGGTCGCGCAGGACGTAGCCGCGGCCCCAGACGGTCTCGATATAGTGTTTGCCGCCGGCGGCCGTGGCCAGCTTCTTGCGCAGCTTGCAGATGAAGACGTCGATGATCTTCAGCTCGGGCTCGTCCATGCCGCCGTACAGGTGGTTGAGGAACATTTCCTTGGTCAGGGTGGTGCCCTTGCGGAGCGAGAGCAGCTCCAGCATCTGGTATTCCTTGCCCGTCAGATGGACGCGGTGACCGTTTACCTCGACCGTCTTGCCGTCCAGGTTCACGGCGATCTCGCCGGTGTGGATGATGGCCTGGGCGTGACCCTTGGAGCGGCGGACCACGGCGTGGGTGCGGGCGATCAGCTCGTCCTTGTGGAAGGGCTTGGTCATATAGTCGTCGGCGCCGCCGCCGAAGGTCTTGACCTTGGTCTCGATCTCCGACGAGCCCGAGAGGATCATCACCGGCGTATTGACCTTGCCGACGCGCAGCTGGCGCAGGACCTCGAGGCCGTTCATGTCGGGCAGGTTCAGGTCGAGCAGGATCAGGTCGTAGTCATAGATCTTGCCGAGGTCGATGCCTTCCTCGCCGAGGTCGGTCGTGTAGACATTGAAGCCTTCGGACTTGAGCATGAGCTCGATGCTCTGCGCGGTCGCGTGATCATCTTCGATTAGCAGGACGCGCATTGATGCCCCTCCAGGCAAGAGCTTGACTATAAATGTAACCGCCCCGCTTCGGGGTAACCTTGTTCGAACGTTAACCGGGGAAAAACTTAAGAAGGGTTAACGCCTGTCCCAAAACGAATCGTAGGCTGATTTGCGAATCGGCGTCGAGAGTCCCGAGTCAACCAGCCGACTTTTTTTAACCTTTTGATGGCGCGGCCCGACGATACGACCGATTTCGACGGATCGTAGACATATATTCCTATCTCCGGCTGCGGGACGCGTCCGCCGCCGATGAGGATGGGAGAAGCGGAATGGATGCGTATCGGGTGCCGGTGCGGCGCGAGGACAGGGTCAGGGCCGGGCTGGCGCTGGAGCTGGTGGCCGCTTCGACCGGGGTGCCGAAGGAACGGATGGAGATGCGGGCCCGGCTGGAGGGCAAGGCGTGCCGGGCGCGCTGGCTGGCCATGTACCTGTCCTATGTGACCTTCGGCTGGCCGATGGACCGGGTCGGCCACGCCTTCGGGCTGAACCGCTCGACGGCGGCGGCGGCCTGCCGCTGGGCCGAGGACGGGCGCGACCGGCCGGCGATGGACGACCTGCTGGACCGGCTGGAGCGCTGCGCCAAGGCGGTGATGGAGGCGCCGAAATGCGAACTGCCGGCATGAGCGGCGAGCGGGCGCGGGCCCGGCGGCTGCTGTCGCGGCCGAACGGCTGGATCGAGGCGGTCGCGGGCGGCGGCTATGCGGTGCGGACCGGGGCGGACCGGCGGGCGCGGGTGCAGGCGACCTTGGGCGAGGCCGATTTCCGGGCCCTGATCGCCGATCCGGGGTTGAAGGCGCGGCCGGGCGGCGGCTGGACGG
>NZ_JAVHLH010000366.1 GCF_031082345.1 Brevundimonas sp.
ACGCCCTCCCCTTCGACGGGATGGGCAGGAGTCTATCCCGGGGTCTTCCTACGGCGCGTTCGTGACGCTGACGAAGAGGCGATGTGGAGGGAAAACAGGGGGTTGGGTCTGAAAAGTTTGATGGCTGAACATGAACTTGCAGCGCAGCAATTGGCGTTCATGCCCCCATTGACGCCCCGCCATCCTCTGCCACTGTCCGGCGTCGCCGCTTTCGGGAACCCACCATGATCCGCGCCCTTCTGTTGTCCACCGCCGCCCTGCTCACGGCCGCGGCCCCCGCAGCCGCCCAGGACGAGGCCGCGGCCCGTCGGATCCTCGAGCGGACGCCGTTGATCGACGGGCACAACGACCTGCCGTGGGCCTTGCGTCAGGTCTATGGAAACGACCCGCACGCTGTCGATCTGACCGCCAATCTCGAGGCGACGACCCGGCTTCACACCGACATCGCCCGCCTGCGCGCCGGCGGCGTCGGCGGCCAGTTCTGGTCGGTCTATGTCCCGGCCAGCCTGACCCCGGTCGAGGCGGCCAAGGCCACGTTCGAGCAGATCGACACGGTCAAGCGCCTCGTCGGCGCCCACCCGGACGTGTTCGAGCTGGCGACGACCGCCGACGACATCCAGCGCATCCATCGCCGCGGCCGGATCGCCTCGCTGATCGGCATGGAGGGCGGCTATTCCATCGCCGATTCGCTGGGCCTGCTGCGCGAGTTCCACGACGCGGGGGCGCGCTACATGACCCTGACCCATTCGGCGACCACGAGCTGGGCCGACAGCGCCACCGACGCCCCGAAATGGGGCGGGCTCAACCCCTTCGGCGAAGAGGTGGTCCGCGAGATGAACCGTCTCGGCATGATGGTCGACCTGAGCCATGTCTCGGAAGAGACGATGATGGACGCCATGCGGGTGTCCGAAGCCCCGGTGATCTTTTCCCACTCCTCGGCCCGGGCGGTGACGGGCCATCCGCGCAACGTGCCCGACTCCGTGCTGCGCCAGATGGCCGGGGACGGCGGGGTGGTCATGGTCACCTTCGTGCCGGGCTTCGTCAGCGAGACGGTGAGGGCCTGGAACGCGGCGCGCTCGGCCGAGGACGCGCGGCTGACGTCGCTGAACCCGGGCGACCCGGTCGCGGCGACCGCGGGCCTGCAGGCGTGGATGGCGGCCAACCCTGCGCCCCGGGCCGGGATCGCCGATGTCGTGGCTCACATCCAGCACGTCCGCGATGTGGCCGGCATCGATCACGTCGGCCTCGGCGGCGACTTCGACGGCGTCGGCAGCCTGCCGGACGGGCTCGCGGGGGTCGACGCCTATCCGCGCCTGCTGGCCGCCCTGATGGCGAACGGCTGGAGCGAGGCCGACATCCGCAAACTGGCCGGGGAAAACCTGCTGCGCGTCATGCGCCGGGTGGAAGCCGTCGCGGCGGACAAGCGCGGCGAGCGGCCGAGCCTGGCGGCCCTGCCCGCGGACGGCGCGCCGGAGTGATGAGAAAGTCGCCCAGCGACGAATGGCGCTGGACCCCGTCGCACGCGCGATGGAGCTACTATCGATGGCTGTCATCGACCATGAGCGCGGTCGGAATCTTCATGGCGGTTGTCGCTGTGCTCATATTCGGGAGCCTGGCGTCGACGTCAGACCTCGATAGCGCCGGCATGATATTCGCCGCCCTCTTCATTACAGGCTCCGTGGCCGTCGGCGCCGGAGCGTTCCGGGTGTATCGCTGGCTGGGACGCCGGGAACCGCCGGGAGATGGGCGCGCGCCGGGATAGCCCACAGCGCTCCCGAAATCGGGGGGCGGGTGCGCGACGTCCTGCCGCGTTGCCTGGCGTCCGCCCGAGGCCGAAGGCGAGCCATGGACCCGAAGGGACGCCCGTCAGCAGGATTCGCGGCGACGCTGCTCGCCCTGCTGTTCGCTGTCGTCCTGCGGGGCCTGATTCCGGCCGGCTACATGCCGGACGCCGGCGCCGGCGG
>NZ_JAVHLH010000367.1 GCF_031082345.1 Brevundimonas sp.
CTATGCGCTCTTACCCGGCGGGGAGTGGCGCGGGCGCGGGCGCGAGCGCTTGGCGGCCCTGGCGGTGGCGGTCGCCTTCGGCATCCTGATCCACGCCTTCTCGGTATCGGACTTCTCGGTCGCCAACGTCGCCGCCAACAGCCACACCGACAAGCCGATGCTCTACAAGGTGGCCGCCGCCTGGGGCAGTCACGAGGGCTCGCTGCTGCTGTGGTGCCTGGTTCTGACCGGCTTCGGCGCCGTCCTGGCCCGCGGCCGCAACCTGCCGTTCGAGCTGAAGACCTCGGCCGTGGCGGTCCAGGGTTTTCTCGGGGTGCTGTTCCTCGCCTTCGCCGTCTTCACCTCCAACCCGTTCGAGCGGCTCAATCCGGCTCCGTTCCAGGGCGCGTCGCTGAATCCGCTGCTGCAGGACCCGGCGCTCGCCTTCCACCCGCCCTTCCTCTACGCCGGCTACGTCGGCTTTTCGGTCTGCTTCTCGCTGGCCCTGGCCGCCCTGATCGAGGGCCGGGCCAACGCCGCGTTCTGGCCGGCCTGGGGCCGCTGGGTGCGGCCGTGGGCTCTGGCCAGCTGGGCGCTCCTGACCATCGGCATCACGCTGGGGGCCTTCTGGGCCTATTACGAGCTCGGCTGGGGCGGCTGGTGGTTCTGGGATCCGGTCGAGAACGCCAGTTTCATGCCGTGGCTGGCGGGCGCGGCCCTGCTGCACTCCGCCGTGATCACCGAGCGCCGCGGAGCCCTGGCCGGCTGGACTTCCTTCCTGGCGATGGCGGCCTTCGTCCTGTCTATGTTGGGCGCCTTCCTGGTCCGGTCCGGCGTGCTGACCAGCGTGCACGCCTTCGCCGTCGACCCGGAGCGCGGCCTGATGCTGCTGGCCATCCTCGGCCTGACCGGCGGCCTGGCGTTCGGCCTGTTCGCCTGGCGGGTGCCCCAGCTCAGGGGCGGCGGGATCTTCGCCCCGATCAGCCGCGAGGGCGCGCTGGTGCTCAACAACCTGTTCCTGACGGCCGCCTGCGCCACCGTTCTGCTGGGCACCCTGTATCCGCTCATCCTCGAGGCGACCAACGGCTCGGCCATCTCGGTCGGTCCGCCCTTTTACGGTCTGACGCTGGTGCCGCTGATGGCCGTGGCTCTGCTGATCCTGCCGTTCGGTCCCCTGCTCGCGTGGAAGCGGGGGGATGTGCCGGGCGCCATGCAGCGGCTCGCCGTCGCCGCCGGTCTGGCGATCCTGCTGGGTCTGGCGGCCTATGCGCTGTTCGATACCCGCAAGGCGCTGTCCGCGGCGGGGATCGGCCTCGGCGCCTGGCTGATCCTCGGGGCCCTGACCGACCCTGCGGAACGCATCCGCCTGTTCCGCGTCCCGCTGGCCGAAAGCCTCCGCCGGGCGGGAGGCCTGCCGCTCGGCTCCTGGGGCGCGACCCTGGCCCACGCCGGACTCGGGGTGTTCGTGCTCGGGGCGGTGGTCGAGACCGGCTACCGCGTCGAGGCGGCCCGCCCGGTCGCGCTCGGCGAGGCGGTCGAGGCCGGCCCGTGGCGGGTCAGGCTGGATGACGTGCGCGTGGTCGAGGGGCCGAACTATCTCGCCGAACAGGGCCGGCTGACCGTGACCCTGCGTTCCGGCGCCGCGCCGCGCCAGATCACCGCGGAACGCCGCTTCTTCCCTGCCGGCGGCCAGACCACCACCGAGGTCGGCCTCGATTTTCGAGGCCTCGACGACGTCTATGTGGTGCTGGGCGAGCGCGGCCGCACCGCCGCCGGCGCCCCGGCCTGGAACCTCCGGGTCTGGTGGAACCCATGGGCCCGGCTGATCTTCCTCGGGCCGGCCATCATGGCGCTCGGCGGCGCCCTGTCCCTGATGGACCGCCGGTTGCGGCTGGGCGTCAGCCGACGCAAGGCGGCGCCATGAAGCGGCTCCTGCTGATCGCGGTCGCCGCTCTCGGCCTGATCGCCGCCCCCGCCGTCG
>NZ_JAVHLH010000368.1 GCF_031082345.1 Brevundimonas sp.
CGGCCCGTCCCGCGGACAGGCACGCCGCCGCGGCCGCGCGGACATCCTCGGCGCTCTGGGCCAGCGTCCGTTCGGCCATGGTCTGCGAGGCGATCGGCGCGCCGAAGATCAGCACCTGGGCCGCCGCCCGGCCCGCCCGGGCCGCCGGGCTTTCATCGGACATCCACAGGCCGGCGTTCATCACCGCCTTGGCCCGCGACAGCTCCGCCGCGGTCGGCCCGCTCGCGGCCAGGGCCTTGATCTCGGCCGCGCACACCTGCGCCAGCTCGACGGCCCGATCGGCCGAGGCCCCGGCGAAGACGCCCAGCAGGCCGGCGTCCTCATAGGGTTCGTGATAGGCGTCGATGGCGTAGGCCAGGCCGCGCTCCTCGCGGGCGCTCTGGAACAGCCGCGAGGCCATGCCGCCGCCGAGGATCTCGGTCATCAGCCGCGCCGCCGCATAGGACGGATCCGCCGCCGAGGGGGCCGGCAGCTGGAACACGATGTTGGCCTGCTCGATCCGGCGCGACAGGGCCGCGTCGCCGCCGGTGAAGCGCGGAACGTCGGGCGTCTCGGCCGGGGTCGTCGTCTCGCCGCCGAACCAGCGCTCCGCCAGCGCCAGCAGTTCAGCTTCGTCCACCGCGCCCGAGGCGGCGACCACCATCCGGTCGGGCGAATACAGCCGGGCCCGCCAGTCACCGATCGACGCCCGCGTGATGGGCGCGAGGCTGGCCACCGAGCCGAGAATCGGCCGCCCCAGCGGCTGGCTCCCGAAGGCGCGGGTCTGGGCCATTTCGAAGACGTGATCGTCGGGCGTGTCGAAGGCCTCGGCGATCTCCTGGGCCACGACATCCTTTTCGCGCTCGATCTCGGCGGGATCGAGGGTCGGGCGGAACACCAGGTCGGACACCACCTGCATGGCCAGCGGCAGGGAGCCGTGCAGGGCGCGGACCTCGAAACTGGTCCGCTCATAGCCGGTCGAGGCGTTCAGCGAGCCGCCCTCGGCCTCGATGCGCTCGACGATCTCGCGCGCGCCCATGTCGCCGGCGCCCTTGAAGACGAGGTGTTCGAGGCAGTGGGACCAGCCGGACCGGGCCTCGTCCTCCCATTTGGCCCCGCCGCGCACGGCGACGGTCAGGGCGAGGGTGCGCAGCCCGGGCATGGGATCGCAGACGACGCGGAGACCATTGGACAGGGTGTGGAGGGTGGCGGTCAGGAGGCGTCCTTTGCCCCGGCGGCGGGGGCGGCCAGCTTGCGTCGAAGCAGGGCGATATAGAAGGCGATCAGGGCCAGCGCGAGGCCGAACCAGGTGATGGCGTAGCCGAGATGGTTGTTGGAGAAGGCAGCCGGCGGCGCCGACGGCTTCAGCGCCGGCCAGTCGGGGTTGGAGGACTCCAGCGCGAACAGGGTCCACGGCGCGACCGGGCCGTCCACGCCGAGCGCGCGGGCCATGGCCGCGTTGTCGCGGGCGAAGAAGCGGCGTCCCTCGGACGCCAGGGCCATCGGTCCGGGGGCGGGCGTCTCGCGCACCTCCGCCGTCAGCCGGACGGGAGCTCCGGACCGCGAGACCGGCGGGCGGGCGGAGACGTCGGCGGCGACGAAACCGCGATCGACCAGCAGGGTCCGGGCGTAGCCGGGATGGCGGCAGGCCGAGATCAGACGAACCCCCGGCTGGCCCTCGTAAATGCTCTGGAGCTCCACGAACGGCGCGGCGGCCAGTCCGGGACAGACTAACGACACCTTGCGGAATTCGGGATCGTCCCTCGCCCCGAACACGACGTCCGGAGCTTCCGGCGCGGCCCTGGAGGCCAGGGCGGACTGGGCGATCAGGTCCTGTTTCCACTGCAGGCGCTGGACCTGCCAGACGCCGAGATAGACCAGCAGGGCCAACAGCAGTCCGGAGGCGATGGTCAGCCCCCAGGGAAACCGGCGCATCTATTCCTCCCCCGCAGGGGGAGG
>NZ_JAVHLH010000369.1 GCF_031082345.1 Brevundimonas sp.
CCGCGGGCCGTGTCGGCCCGGTCCGCGTCGCCGGAGACGAGGCCGCCCGCGCGGCCCCCGGCGCGGCCCCCTTGGCCCTGCCGGACCAGTCGCAGGACCTGATTGTGTCGCTGATGAGCCTGCACTGGGCCAACGACCTGCCCGGCGCCCTGGCCCAGCTCCGCCGCGCCCTGCGGCCGGACGGCCTGTTTCTGGGGACGCTGCTCGGGGCGGGGACGTTGAAGGAGCTGCGCGCGGTCCTGACCCAGGCCGAGCTGGAGGTGCGCGGCGGAGCGCAGGCCCGGGTCTCGCCCTTCGCCGACGGCTTCGACGGCGCCGCCCTGCTGCAGCGGGCCGGCCTGGCCCTGCCGGTCTCCGACGTGGACCGTCTGACCGTGCGCTATCCCGATCTCTACGCCCTCGTCCGCGATCTGCGCGCCATGGGCGAGACCAACGCCCTGGCCGGCGCGATCCGGCCGATGACGCGCGGCATGCTGGCGCGGGCCTCGGAGCTCTACGTCGAGCGATATGGCGAAGACGACGGACGCATTCCCGCGACCTTCGAGATTATCCATCTGGCGGGCTGGGCGCCGCACGAGAGTCAGCAGAAGCCCCTGCCGAGAGGGTCGGCGAAGATGCGGCTGGCGGATGCGCTGGGCGTCAGGGAATGGACCGGCGACGAGGGCTGAGGCCCGTCAGTTCGCGCCGATCGCGGCCGCCAGCTTGCCCATCGCCGCGTTGAACGTGCCGGTGCCGGCGTTGGCGAAGGCGGTGATGCCCGCCAGGGCCACCAGAAACACCAGGGCGATGATCAGGCCGTATTCCAGCGCGGTCGCGCCGCGTTCATCGGTGAGGAACCGGGAGAGCAGTGCACGCATGGCCCCCTCCTTCGGCGGCTAGAGCAAGTCGCGCAACCAGGCGACCAGGGGTTCGTCGGCCGGAGGCATCGGATAATCGGCCAGCTGGGCCGGACGCACCCATTTCAGAGCCGCGTGTTCGCGGTTCCGAACCACCCCCGACCAGCGTCGGCACAGATACAGTGGCATCAACAGATGAAATGAATCGTAAGCGTGGCTGGCGAAGACGAACGGCGCGAGGCAGGCCTCGTTCACGTCGATGTCCAGCTCTTCCTTCAGTTCCCGGATCAAGGCGGCCTCGGGCCGCTCGCCCGGATCGACCTTGCCACCCGGAAACTCCCACAGCCCGGCCAGCTGTTTGCCCTCGGGCCGCTGCGCGATCAGCACCCGCCCGTCGGCGTCGATCAGGGCCACGGCGACGACGAGGACGGTGGGGAGGGTCAAGGCTGTCGTCCGGCGAAAAAGGTGGCGAGGTCCCGCCCCCAGTAGCTGATTCCGAGGATATGCACGGCGCCCTCATGGACGACGAATTTGATCGCCGCGCGACGCCGCACCGTCAGAACCCGGACCCGCTCGTCATCCGGGTCGAGGCAGCGCCCGATCATCGGGAACCAGCGCAGGCCTTCGCAGGAGCGCTTGATCTCCAGCAGGAAGCGTTCGGCGGCCAGAGGGCGGTCGGCAGCGATAAAGTCGAACAGATCGTCCAGGTCCCGGATCGCTTCGCGCCGGTAGATCAGGTCAAGCGGCGCGGGCGGCACGCTTCATGCGCTGTTCGAGACGCGACCAGACAGCGTCATGGCTGACACCGTCCGCCGGATCATCCAGAACGGCCTGGACCTGCGCCCGCAGACGGTCCAATGCGCCCGGCGCCAGCTCGCCGCGCGCGAGGGCGTCGAATTCGGCGTCGCTCAGGCACGCATCAGGTCGGGCGAGGTCGCGGGACATATCCCAGAATAGCATTTTCAGCTGCGATAGTCGCCGTTGATCTCGACGTAGCGCTTGGTCAGGTCGCAGGTCCAGACGGTGGCCGAGATCGACATCACCGTCGACGTCGGTTCGGGCCGCGCCTCGGCCACCGTCTGGACCTGCGACCTGACCA
>NZ_JAVHLH010000036.1:0-8654 GCF_031082345.1 Brevundimonas sp.
CTGATCTGCGTCGCCAGGCGGCAGGCCTCGCCGCCGTGCGGGCGGCCGTCGCGGGCGGCGACGCGGACATCGGTGCGACCCGGGCGGATGCGGATGACGGCGTCATGGACGGTGCCGAACCAGAAACCGCGATGGGTTCCCGCCACGCGGGCGACGGTGACGCCGCCCTGCAGGCTGAATCCGGATTCCTGCAAGGCCCAGACGGCCGACGCGGGCGCCACCTGGGTCATGGCGGGAACCGCGCCGGGGCAGGCGTCCACGCCCCCGGTCTCACCCGACCCCGCGGCGCCGCGTCGGGCGTCGAGCGCGCCGAAGCCGGGAATCTCGGCGACGTCGGTGCTGATGTCGTCCGGCGGACCGGACATGATGCGCGAGACCTGCCAGGCGTAGGCCCCGATGGTCGCGGCGGACACGGCGATCACCACCGCCGCCAGCCACGGCGACGCGCGGAGGCGCAAGGCGTAGATCAGCATCATCAGGGCGGCGACGGCGCCGAAGGCCGCCAGCCCGGCCCCGACCCGCATCGCCAGCAGATCGTAGCCGATCTCGTGGCTCCACAGCCCCGTCCGGGTCCCGAGCGCGGCGATCAGCACGAAGACCGGCGCCAGAATGACGATCGCCGCGAGCCGCGAGCCGCCTCCCCTCGATCCGCGCTTCAGTCTCGCCATCGTCTCAGCCTCCGGTCGGCAGACGGTAGTCCTTCATGCGCTCGCGGACGAGCTTCTTGTCGATCTTGCCGGTGGCGCCCAGGGGGATGTCGTCGACGAAGACGACGTCGTCCGGCATCCACCACTTGGCGATCTTGCCCTTCAGGAAATCGAGGTGCTCCTGCTTGTTCTCGTCCTGGCCCGGCTTGAGCTTGATCACCAGCACCGGCCGCTCGTCCCACTTCGGGTGCGCCGCGCCGATGACGGCGGCCAGTTCGACCTTCGGATGGCCGACGGCGATGTTCTCGATCTCGATCGAGCTGATCCACTCGCCGCCGGACTTGATCACGTCCTTGGCGCGGTCGGTGATCTGCATGAATCCGTGTTCGTCGATGGTCGAGACGTCGCCGGTGTCGAAGAAGCCTTCGTGGTCGAGGATGTCGCCGCCCTCGCCCTTGAAATAGGCGCCCGCGATGGTCGGCCCCTTGATCATCAGCCGCCCATAAGTCTGACCGTCGTGCGGCATTTCCTGGCCGGCGTAGTTCTTGAGCTTGAGCTCGACGCCCAGCGGCGGCAGCCCCTGTTTGACCCGCCATTTCATGCCCTCGTCATAGGGCAGCGCGGCCAGCTCGGGCGTCAGCTTCGACAGGGTTCCGACCGGCGAGGTCTCGGTCATGCCCCAGCCCTGGAACACCTCGACCCCGAACTCATCGTGGAAGGCGCGGATCAGGCTTTCCGGCACCGCCGACCCGCCGATCAGAACCTTCTTGACCGTCGAAAGCTTCAAACCGTTCTCGCGCATATGGGCCAGCAGGCCCTGCCACACCGTCGGCACCGCCGCGGAGAAGGTGACGCCTTCGGTCTCGAGCAGTTCGTAGATCGAGGCCCCGTCCATCTGGGCGCCGGGCATGACGAGGCGCGAACCCGCCGCCGGGGCCGAGAAGGCGATGCCCCAGGCGTTGGCGTGGAACATCGGCACCACCGGCAGGATCACATCGTCGGGCGTCGCGCCCATGATGGTGGCCTGCATGGTGATCAGGGTGTGCAGGAAGTTCGACCGGTGCGAGTAGAGCACCCCCTTGGGGTTGCCGGTCGTGCCCGAGGTGTAGCAGAGGCCGCAGGCGGTCTGTTCGTCGAACCCGCCCCACTCGACGTCGCCGGAGGCCGAGCCCAGCAGCGCCTCGTAGCACTCCGCGCCGGGCAGTTTCGTCGCCGGCATGGCCAGTTCGTCGGTCATCACCACCACCCGCTTCACCGAGGGGCAATGCGGCAGGATGGCTTCCAGCAGGGGAATGAAGGTCAGATCGACGAAGATGATCTTATCTTCGGCGTGGTTGATGATGTAGATCAGCTGTTCGGGGAACAGGCGCGGGTTCAGGGTATGGCAGACGGCGCCGATGCCCATGATGCCGTACCAGACCTCCATGTGGCGTCCGGTGTTCCAGGCGAGGGTGGCGACACGGTCGCCGACCTTGACGTCCCACTCCTTCAGGACACTCGACACCCGTTTCGCCCGGGCATGGATCTCGGCGTAGGTGGTGCGGACGATCGGCCCCTCGACCGACCGGGTCACGACCTCCCTGTGGCCATGCCAGTTTCTGGCGTGGTCGAGGATCTTGTCGACCGTCAGCGGCCAGTCCTGCATCAATCCGAGCATCGGTGTCCCTCGCTTGCGCCTGCTTCCCGAGGCGCTTGCTGAAAGGAGTATCGGGGCCGTCGGCGTTAGGCAACGTGACGCTAGGTCACCCTCGGCCGGTGCGGGAACGGTTTGGCAAGGAGCCGGCAGCCAGGGTCGGAGCATGATCCCTGCCCCGAACCATCATCGTCCGCCGTTGAGCCTCGCCTGGGTCATCCCATGGCCCGGTCTGCTGGTCGGCGGCGTCTTTGTCGCCATCGGCCTGGCGTCCGATCCCGAGGTCGGTTTCATTCTCGCCTGGCTGCTCATCTTCTGCGCCGCCCCCCTGATGATGCTGGCCGGCATTCTGGGAGCCGGGTCCATGTCCACGGCCATCGGGGTCGGGATTCTGTTCTTCCTCTGTATCGCCCCGGCGGCCGCCGCCCTGATCACGGCTTGGCGCACCCGGGACCGAAGAGCGTGGGCGGTCGCTCTCAATGCGACCACCTTGACCGGCGGGCTGCTGCTCGGCTTTTACGCCTGCCTCGTACGGTTCAGCGACGCCTGGCCATACTAGCGTCGCCCACCAGAGCGACCTAGAAGGCCCCATGCCCATTCTCGTCGCCATCACCGGAGGGTCCGGCTCCGGCAAGAGCACCCTGGCGGAAACCCTGGTCGCCGCCCTGCCCGAGGGGGCGGCCGTGCTGGTGCGCGAGGATTCCTATTACCGCGACGCCGCCAGCCTGCCGGGCTTCGACGCCGCCACCTTCGACTTCGACGACGTGGCCGCCCGCGATCACGAGCTGATGATCGCCGACCTCGCCGCCCTGAAGGCCGGGCGCGACGTCACCGCCCCGGTCTATTCCTTCATCCACCACGGCCGCGAACCAGGGGGCGAACCGGTGCGGGCGGCCGAGGTGGTGATCGTCGAGGGCACCCACCTGCTGTGCACGCCGGGGCTGGTCGAGCTGTTCGACATCCGGGTGTTCGTCGACACGCCCGCCGACATCCGCTTCATCCGCCGCCTGCTGCGCGACCAGGCCGAGCGGGGCCGCACCGCCGACTCCGTGATCCAGCAGTACCTCGCCACCGTCCGTCCCGGGCATGAGCGGCTGACCGAGCCCTCGCGCCTCAACGCCGACTTCATCGTCGCGGACGCCACGGCCGCCGTCCGGCTTGAAGACCCGCAGGCCGTCGTTCGCCTGGCCGCGCCTGTGCTGGCTCATCCGTTGCTCGCGGGCCTCTTTTCGAGCGGATCATAGAACATCGGTCGGCGGCCTCTTGACCGGGCCGGGTCCGCGGGGGTCTGTTAAGGCTCCAGGCAGGCGACAACAGATGCACGGTTCCGCCGCCCCCCGGGGCGCCCTTCACGATCCCAAACGCCAGCTCATCGTGCGTCATGCCCGCGAGCATTTCGTCCGCGAGGGCTACGCCGCCACCCGGATCGAGCCGATCGCCCGCGAGGCGGGGGTGTCGACCGCCACCCTCTACACCCTGTTCCGCAGCAAGGCGGCGCTGTTCACGGCGGTCATCGACGACGCGGCCGAGGAGTTCACGCGCCAGATGGCGAGGGTCCGCGCCGTCGAGGGCGACGCCCGCTCGACCCTGACCAGCTTCGCCGATGCCTACGCCGCCTTCATGGGCGACCCGTTCGTGCGCTCCGTTTTCCGGCTGGTCGTGGCCGAACGGCCGCGCTTCCAGGCCGTGGCCCGGCGCTTCTTCGAAAAGGGCCGAACGGAGTTCGGCGCGACCCTGATCGGCGTGATCGTCCGACTCTCGAAAGCGGGTGCCCTGCGGCCGATCGAACATCCGTCCTGGGCCGCCGGCCACCTGATGGGCATGGTCGAGCATCCGGTCTTCTTCGTGCCCCTGGTCACCGGCGACGAGGTGCGGGTCCGCCGCACCAACGCCGAGGTGGTCGCCGAGGCGGTCGAGACCTTCCTGGCCCGCTACGGCGCCTGACGCCCGGTCACGGCCACAGCCGGGTCTTCGTCCAGCCCGATCCCGCCCGGTCGAACCTCAGCCGGTCATGCAGGCGGAAAGGCCGGTCGCGCCAGAATTCGACCGACTCAGGAGCCACCCGCCAGCCGGTCCAACGCTCCGGCCGCGGCACGTCGCCGTCGGCGAACCGGGCCGTCTCGCGGGCCACGGCGCGCTCGAGGGCCTCCCGGCTGTCCAGCGGCCGCGACTGGTCCGAGGCCCAGGCGCCGATGCGACTCTCGCGCGCGCGACTGGCGAAATAGGCGTCAGCCTCGGCTTCGCCGACCGGTTCGACGGGCCCGCGCACCCGCACCTGCCGTCGCAACGACTTCCAGTGAAACAGCAGGGCCGCCGAGGGATGGGCCGCCAGCGCGTCGCCCTTGGCGCTCTCGCGATTGGAGTAGAAGGTGAAGCCCTGCGCGTCGACGTCCTTGAGCAGCACGATCCGGGCGTCCGGCAGGCCCGCCGCGTCGACCGTCGCAAGGGTCATGGCGTTGGCGTCGTTCGGCTCGGTCCCGCGGGCGTCAGCCAGCCAGTCCACGAACAGGCCGATCGGCTCGGGCCGGTCGAAGATGGTCTCGTCGCCGTTGGCGGCCAGGGCGGCGGCGTAGTGCTCCGCGTATTCCTCGCGGGTCGGACTGGGGGGGATCACGGGCGCGGTCATGCGCCCTCTATAGCCGAAGTTCAGGACGTCGGGACAACAGGCGCGGACGCACGGTCATTCAGGAGCGGTGGTCTCGCTGCGAGATTGGGGCTCTTCCGGCCTGACCGGACAACCGGCTGACAAGGAGAAGTCTCATGCCGCTCATTCAGGTGAACACGATCAAGGGCGTCTTCACGCCCGAGATGAAGAAGCAGGTGATCGAAAAGCTCACCGACGCCATGGTGTCGATCGAGGGCGAGAACCTCCGGGGGGTGACCTGGGTCACCGTCAACGAGATCGACAGCGGCGACTGGGGCATCGGCGGCCAGACCCTGACTGCGGACTACGTCCGCTCTCTCGCCGCGGGCGAAGCCGCCGCCTAGGACGGCCCGGCCACCGCCCCGGCCGGCCGGCGCGTCGCAGACCGCCGACCGGCCGGGGAGACGCCGGTGCACCGCTTGAACGCCCGGCTGAACGCCGCCTCCGACTCATAGCCGACGGTCTCGGCGATCTGGGCGATCTTGGTCGCGCCGCCCAGCAGAAGCCCCTCGGCGATCTGCATGCGCCAGTTCTGCAGATAGGTCATGGGCGGCGTGCCGAGGCTGGCGGTGAACCGCTCGGCCAGCACCGAGCGGGAGACCCCGACCTCGCGGGCCAGGGTGTTCAGCGACCAGGAGCGGGCCGGGTCGCCGTGGATGAGGCGCAAGGCGCGTCCGACGTGCGGATCGGCCAGGGCCGGCAGCCAGCCGCTCGCGGTCGTCGGCAGGCTCTCGGCGTAGAGGCGCACGACTTCGATGAACACCAGCTCGCTGAGGCGAGCCAGCACGCCCTCCCCGCCGGGACGGCGCGCCTTGCTTTCGGTCAGGATGGCGTTGATGAGTCCGCGCAGCCAGCCGCTCTCGTCCGACAGACAGCCCCGGATACGCAGCGTCCGCGGCAGGGCCTCGATCAGGGGATTGAACGGCGCCCGGTCGCAGCCGAGGAAGCCGCAGATCAGCTTGGCGCCGTCGGCCCCGCCCTCGCCCGGCGTCAGGACATAGGGCGGCCGGGCGGCCCGATCCTCGGGATGGAAGATGCCGAAGGCCGGCTCGGTGCGCATGTCCGGCGCGCTGGACATCACGTGCTGGTCGCCGTGCGGGAACATGACGATGCTGCCGGGGCCGACCCGCTCCAGATCCACCACCTGGCCGTCCTCGACCCGACCGATCCAGCACGAGCCCTCGACGATGATGTGATACTCGATGACGTGCTGGGCCCCGGGCAGGACCAGGTGCGCCAGCTCGGCCGACGGCGGGGCCTCGGCCACCCAGGGAGAGGTCGCGTCGACCTCGAAGAACACCGCGCCGGTCAGGCGGACGGTGCTCAGGACATCCGACAGGACCTCGGTGCTCATCACCGCCCGCCCCCTTCTGCTTCTCGAACAACCGGACGATCGGTCGCCGCCGCCGGACGATCAGTCATTCCGCCCTCCCCCGTCCGCTCGTAGCTGTGTCTGGCGTCGTACACAGCGGGGGCGGGGGCCCAACGCAAGGAACTACTCGAATGGACATGATAGCCGCCGAGGGACTGAACGAACAACGGCTGGCGGAATTCGCCGGCAAGGCCGCCGGCGACCTGGCCGCCGCCATGGGCGTGCTGCTCGCCTACATGGGCGACCAGACCGGCATCTACCGCGCGCTGCGCGACACCGGCCGGTGCGGCGTCGCCACCCTGGCCGGGGCGGCCGGCGTGGACGAGCGCTATCTGCTGGAATGGCTGAGCACCCAGGCGGCGGCCGGCTACGTCAACTACCACCCCGAGGACGAGACCTTCTCGCTGTCGCCCGAACAGGCGATCGTGCTGGCCGGCGAGGGCCACCCGGCCTGCGTGCAGGGCTTCGCCCAGTCGGTCGTCGGCCAGTTCGCCAGGTACGACAAGGCGGTCGAAACCCTGCGCTCGGGCGCCGGCCGGCCGTGGGGCGAGCATCACAGCTGCCTGTTCTGCGGCACGGACCGGTTCTTCCGCCCCGGCTACATGGCCCATCTGGTGTCCGAATGGCTGCCCGCGCTCGACGGCGTGGTCGATCGCCTGAAGGCGGGCGCGACGGTGATGGACATCGGCTGCGGCCACGGCTCGTCGACTATCCTGATGGCCGAGGCCTGGCCGCAGTCGACCTTCATCGGCCTGGACTTCCACGCCCCGTCGATCGAGGCCGCAAAGGCCTCAGCCGGGGCGGCCGGGGCCGCGGGCAACACCCGCTTTGTCACGGGCGGCGCCGGCGAGTACGAGGAGACCGGGCTGGACCTGGTCTGCATGTTCGATTCGCTGCACGACATGGGCGACCCGGTGCGCATCGCGCGCCACATCCGCCAGAGTCTCAAGCCCGACGGCGTGCTGATGCTGGTCGAGCCGCTGGCCGGCGACGCCCTCGAGGACAATCTGAACCTGCTGGGTCAGATGTTCTATTCGGCCTCGACCCTGATCTGCACCCCGGCCGCCCGCTCGCAGGGCGAGGTCGCGCTGGGCGCCCAGGCCGGCGAAAAGCGGCTGACCGAGGTCCTGCGCGAGGCGGGCTTCACCCGCGTCCGCCGGGCCGCCGAGACCGACACCAACATGGTGCTGGAGGCGCGTCCCTAGAGGTCGTCCGACGGGAGCCGCGCCGGGAACCCTCCGGCGCGGTTAACCCGACCTTGACCATGTTCGGGGCTCTAGTGGCGGATGCGCGCCCGATCGCACTCCGAGGTCGTCTCCCTCAACGAGGCCCACGCCCTGCTCGGCCTGACCGGCCCGGCGGAGAGCGAGGCCCTGACGGCCGCCTTCAGGGCCGCCGTGAAGGCGGCTCATCCCTCGGCGGCGGGCGGAGACGCCGAGCGATTCCGCAAGGTCATCGCGGCCTGGCGCCTGATCCAGGAGCGGGACCGCCCGCTGGCGCTCGCCGCGCCCACGGTCCGCCCCCCCTCCCCGCCCGTGGTGACGATCGGTCCGATGGACGCCCTGAACGGCGGTCATGTCGCGGTGCGGTTGGCCGGGCGCACCCTGGATGTCCGCCTTCCCAAGGGGGTGCGCAGCGGCGAGCACCTTCGTCTCCGGGGCGCCGGGGACGGGGGAACGGACGTCTATCTGCCGGTGCTCGTCCGGGCGGCGGACGGCCTGACCGTCATGGGCGACGACCTGCACATGTCCTGGCCGGTGACGCCGCGCCTGATCGAGGACGGCGGGCGACTGGAGATCGAGACCCACGCCGGACCCCGCTCCGCCTGGATCGTCGCCGGGCTGGAGCCGCCGGTGCGGCTGCGGCTGCTGGGGCTGGGCCTGCCAGCCCGCGGCGGCCGCCCCGCCGGCCATCTGTTCGTGACCCTGATCCCGTCAGCCGACGCCCCCTCGGCGGCCGAGGATCTGCTGATCCGTTTCACCCGCGTCTGGACGCCGGACCGGCTGGCGGCTTAGGTCGCTTCCATGTCCCACAACACCTTCGGCCATCTGTTCCGCGTGACCACCTGGGGCGAGAGCCACGGGCCGGCGATCGGCTGCGTCATCGACGGCTGCCCGCCCCTGATCCCGCTGACCGAGGCCGATCTCCAGCCGTGGCTGGACCGGCGCAAGCCCGGCGGCAGCCGCTTCGTCACCCAGCGGCGGGAGAGCGACACGGCCCGCATCCTGTCGGGGGTGTTCGACGACGGAAACGGCCCGGTCACCACCGGCGCGCCGATCGCCATCCAGATCGACAACGAGGACGCCCGCTCCAAGGACTATGGCGACATCGCCCGCGCCTTCCGGCCCGGCCACGCCG
>NZ_JAVHLH010000036.1:8664-16453 GCF_031082345.1 Brevundimonas sp.
CCTACCAGGCCAAATACGGCGTCCGCGACCATCGCGGCGGCGGCCGCTCCTCCGCCCGCGAGACGGCGCTGCGGGTGGCGGCGGGCGCGGTGGCGCGGAAGATCCTCGGCGACGGCGTTCGCATCCGCGCCGGCGTGGTCCAGCTGGGCCCGCACCGGATCGCGCCCGAGGCGGTCGACTTTGACGCCGTCTACGACAACCCGCTGTTCGCGGCGTCCCCAACGGTCGTGCCGGCGTGGGAGGCGTATCTGGACGGCGTCCGCAAGGCCGGCTCCTCCATCGGCGCGGTGGTGGCGCTGGAGGTCACCGGCGTCCCCGCCGGCTGGGGCGCGCCGGTCTACGGCAAGATCGACGCCGAACTGGCCGCGGCGCTGATGTCGATCAATGCCGTCAAGGGCGTCGAAATCGGCGCCGGCTTCGGCGCGGCCGAACTGTCCGGTGAAGAGAACGCCGACCAGATGCGGCTGGGTGAGGACGGGCGGCCGGTGTTCCTGTCCAACCATGCCGGCGGCGTGCTGGGCGGCATTTCGACGGGCCAGCCGGTGACCGCCCGCGTCGCCTTCAAGCCCACCTCCTCCATCCTGACCCCGGGCCGGACGATCACCCGCGACGGAACCGAGACCGAGGTCGCCACCCGGGGCCGCCACGACCCCTGCGTCGCCCTGCGCGGCGTGCCGGTGGTCGAGGCCATGGCGGCCTGCGTGCTGGCTGACGCGATGCTGAGGCACCGGGCGCAGGTTGGCTAGAACCAGCCGGCCTCCTTCAGAACGGCCCGATAGGTTCGACTTACCGGCGCCGTGTGACCGCCGCTCAGACTGATCTCCCCCCGGCCGCGCCGCCAGCGCACCGCCTTGACCGCATCGGCCGCCACCCACCATGAGCGGTGGATGCGCCAGCCGTGGGCGCCGGCCAGCTCGTCCAGGGCGTCCGCGAAACGCAGGGTGACCAGCTCCACGCCGGCGTCCGTATGAACCTTCAGATAGTGATCATGCGCCTCGATCGCGATCAGCCGCGCGCCGCGACGCTTCGCCGACAGCCGTCGCCGGAACGTCGCCTCGGCCTCGGGCAAGGGCGGCGCGATCAGGGTTCTGGTCTCGATCCGCACGGCCTGACGTCGCCAGACAAGGGACCGCACCGCCATCACCGCCAGCACGATCGGCCAGACCTGCCAGAGCAGGTTCAGCCATGCCGGCCAGCCGAACGGCTGGCTCATCAGGACAGTCTGGGTGGTCAGAACCAGCAGGGTCGCCGGCGGTGTCATCAGCACCGACACCGCCGCCACGCGGCGCCAGGCCGAAGGAAGGCGGCGGCTGAGCAGGGCGTCCAGCCCGATCCCGATAACCCCGCCGCCGACGATACAGATCAGCCAGTAGCCGTAGAGGACCGCGACGGGGAGGTGCTCGGAATCGAACGGACCGAGGAAGCCCATCAACAGGCCCATGGCGGCAAGGATCGCGAGGTCGATAGTCCACCGACGCAGGGCCGTCGCCTGTTTCAATCCGCCGCCCATCCCGTCCCGTTCGCGCATTCCTGGCGCCGTTCGCGAAGAACGGCCTAGCGACCTGCTGCGCGGCGGGCAATGGCGTTGGGCAGGCATCCACTCTCTGATCGGACCATCCGTGTCGCCCTCACCGTTCGCTCCCGTCCTGGCCGTCGCCCTGTCCCTGCTCGCCCTCCCCGCCCTGGCCCAGGCGCCTGGCGCTGATGTGGACGCGCGACCCGATCCGGCCGTGGCCTGCCATGTCGGCGTCTACACGCTGGAGGACGGCAGCTGGGTGGATGTCGCCCCGCTGGAGACCTTCGGTCTCAGGTGGCGGCGCCTCGACGGATCGACGGGGAAGATGACCGTGGACGCCGAAGGTCGCTGGACCAGCACCCTGGGCTGGACCGACCGTGTCGAAGGTCCGCAGCCCGGGCTGGGCCGGTGCGAAGAGGGGCGCATGGAGTTCGAGGGACAGGCCGGGGCCCTGGCGGCGCTCGATGTGCGGGAGACGACGTTCACCGGACAGGGCGGCGCCCGCCTGAACGGACGGCTGTTGCTTCCGCCGGGCGACAGCGTCGTGCCCATCATGGTGGAGGTCCACGGGTCCGAGGGGGCCAATGCGCTCGACTTCAACCCCTATCAGCGGTTCGCCCCGGCGTCCGGTGTCGGCGTCTTCGTCTACGCAAAGCGCGGCTCCGGCGGGTCGGAAGGGGTCTACACCCAGGACTTCCGCATCCTCGCGCAAGACGCCGCGGCGGCCGTCGTCGAAGCCCGTCGGCTGGCCGGCGCCCGTGCGGGGCGGGTCGGCCTTCACGGCTCCAGCCAGGGCGGCTGGGTGGCCCCGCTGGCCGCCAGCCAGACGCCCGTGGATTTTGTCATCGTCGGCTTCGGCCTGGCCTATGGTGTCCTCTCCGAGGACAGCGACCAGGTGATGCAGGACTTGAGGGCCAGGGGCTGGGGGCCCGACGTCCTCGCCCGGGCCCGCGAAATCACTGACGTCACCGGCGCCTTCGTCGCCTCCCATGGCGCCGTCGGCTTTGAAGGGCTTGATGCAGTTCGCGCCCGCTATCGCGCCGAACCCTGGTTCGCCGACATTCGGGGAGAATTCACCGGCCTGCTGCTCAACGCCCCGAACGACCAGATCACCGCCATGGCGTCCCGGCTCGAGCATGGCCCCTCGTGGGACTACGACCCTCTCCCCGTGCTGAGCGCCCTGGAGACTCCGATGTTGTGGATCCAGGCCGAGAAGGACACCGGCGCGCCGCCGGACGCCACCCGCCAGCGGCTGATCGACCTGGCCGGCCGGGGCCGGCCGGTCACCCTGCTGGAATTTCCGGAGACCGATCACGGGATCGTCCGGTTCGAGACCGCCCCCGACGGCGGCCGCACGGCGCTGGGTTACGCGTCCGGCTATTTCCAGGCCCTCCTCGACTGGGCGCGAACAGGCCGGCTGAACGGGGCCTATGGCGATGGCCGGCTTCTGGCGCGGCCGTCGCCGGCCCGGGTCCTGCCCTGAGCGCGGGTCAGACACGCCGGCGGCCACGCCCCCTCTTTCCGCCACCAACACTGTTACCTATATGGCCTCCGACCGGCGCGCCACAGGATGCGCGCCCCAGACGGGAGACCCCTCATGATCGACGTCCGCCCCTTCTCCAGCCTCGGCGGCGCGAACCACGGCTGGCTGAACGCCAAACACCATTTCTCCTTCGCCAACTACTACGACCCGTCCCGCATGGGCTGGGGCCGGCTGCGCGTCTGGAACGACGACGAGATCGCCGCCAAGTCGGGCTTTCCGCCCCACCCCCACGCCGACATGGAGATCATCACCTATGTCCGCACCGGGGCCATCACCCACGAGGACTCGATGGGCAACAAGGGCCGCACCGGGGCCGGCGACGTCCAGGTGATGAGCGCCGGGACCGGCGTGCGCCACTCCGAGTTCAACCTCGAGGACGAGACCACCACCCTGTTCCAGATCTGGATCGAGACCGACAAGCCCGGCGCCAAACCCGGCTGGGGCGCAAAGGCCTTCCCGAAAGCCGATCGCACCGGGCGGTTCTCGGTGCTGGCCTCGGGCGAGGACGCCGACGACGCCCTGACCATCAATGCCGACGCGAAGGTGCTCGGCGCCACGCTGAACGCCGGCGAAAGCCTGACCTACAGCCTGGCCGAGGGCCGCCGCGCCTATCTGGTGCCCGCTGTCGGCGCGGTCGAGGTCAATGGCGTGCCCCTGAACGCCCGCGACGGCGCGGCCATCAAGGACGTGCCTGAGATCACCATCACGGCTAAGGCCGACGCCGAACTGGTGATGGTCGACAGCCTCTGACCCCTGTTCTCCGCGACGGCGCCGGGTGTAGCATCCGGCGCCGCCGCTCCGGAGAGCCGCCATGCCCGCCCGTTTCACCCAGACCTGCCATGTCCTCGCCGTCCCCGACGTCGAGGCGTCCGCGCGCCATTACATCGACGCCCTAGGGTTCGAATCGCTGGACATCCCGGCCCCGGGCTGGCGCTTCGTGCAGCGCGGGCCGGTCCGGTTCGATCTCGGCGAATGCCGGGACGCCCGGCCCGCCCACGAACTGGGCGACCATTCGTGGGTGGCGCGCATCTTCGTCGAGGGCATCGACGCCTACCACGACGAGATCGCGTCCCGCGGCGCCCGGATCACCTCCGGCCCGGCGACCAAACCCTGGGGTCTGCGCGAGATGAGCGTCGCCACACCCGACGGGCACCGACTGATGTTCTGCGAAGTGGTCGAGCGGTAGGATGTCGTCGCTGTCGCGGATGTCGACGATGTCCCGAGCTCGATTGTAACGGGTGTCTCGCCCGAAATGTATCGGTCGGCGGCCACTCACCAGGGATAGAAAAACCCCGCCCGGATCGCTCCGGGCGGGGTCTTTTTCTGGTCAGTGGGTGGCGACCACCGTGCCGGGGTCCTGCACCGGCGGGGGCGGCGGCAGGGGGTCCGTGGCCTCGTCCCATTCGACCGGCGTCAGTTCGCCCGTCAGGGCCCACTTCAGCGCCTCGTCGGCGGTCTTGATCGGAATGATCTCCAGCGCGCCCTTCACATTATCGGGCACGTCGGCGAGGTCCTTCTCGTTCTCCTCGGGGATCAGCACCGTCTTGATGCCCGCGCGCAGGGCCGCCAGCAGCTTCTCCTTCAAGCCGCCGATGGCGGTGACCCGGCCGCGCAGGGTGATCTCGCCGGTCATGGCGATGTCCTTGCGGATCGGTATGCCGGTCAGGACCGAGACCATGGCGACCGTCATGGCCACGCCCGCCGAGGGACCGTCCTTGGGCGTGGCGCCGTCGGGCACGTGGACGTGGATGTCGGTCTTCTCGAACATCGGCGGCTTGACCCCGATGCTGAGCGAGCGGGCCCGGACGTAGGAGGCGGCGGCGGAGATCGACTCCTTCATCACCTCCTTCAGATTGCCGGTCACGGTCATGCGGCCGCGGCCCGGCATCTTGATCGCCTCGATGGTCAGGATGTCGCCGCCGAACTCGGTCCAGGCCAGGCCGGTGACGATGCCGACCTGATCCTCCTCGTCCGTCTCGCCGTAGCGATATTTCCGCACCCCCGCGTATTCGGCCAGCTTGGCCGCGTCGACGGTGATCGACAGCAGCTTCTCGCGGGCCATCTCGCGCACCGCCTTGCGGGCCAGGCCGCCCAGCGCCCGTTCCAGTGAACGAACCCCGGCTTCGCGGGTGTAGTAGCGGATAAGGTCGCGGATGCTGTCATCCGGCACCACGAACTCGGCCGGCGTCAGGCCGTTGTCGGTGGTCACCTTGGGCAGGACGTGACGCTTGGCGATCTCGACCTTCTCGTCCTCGGTGTAGCCCGACACCCGGATGATCTCCATCCGGTCCATCAGCGGCTGCGGCATGTTCAGGCTGTTGGCCGTGGTCACGAACATGACGTTGGACAGGTCGTAGTCGACCTCGAGGTAGTGGTCGCCGAACGCGTTGTTCTGGGCCGGATCCAGCACCTCCAGCAGGGCCGAGGACGGGTCCCCGCGCCAGTCGGCGCCCAGCTTGTCGATCTCGTCCAGCAGGATGAAGGCGTTGGTGGTCTTCACCTTCTTCATCGACTGGATGATCTTGCCCGGCATCGAGCCGATATAGGTCCGGCGGTGGCCGCGGATCTCGGCCTCGTCGCGCACCCCGCCCAGCGACATGCGGATGTATTCCCGCCCGGTGGCCTTGGCGATCGACTTGGCCAGCGAGGTCTTGCCGACGCCCGGAGGGCCGACGAGGCACAGGATCGGCCCCTTCAGGCTGTTGGTGCGCGCCTGGACGGCCAGGTATTCGATGATCCGTTCCTTGACCTTCTCCAGACCGTAGTGGTCCTCCTCGAGGATGGCCTCGGCCTTGTTCAGATCGATCGGCTTGGTCTTGGCCTTGCCCCACGGGATCGACAGCAGCCAGTCGAGGTAGTTCCGCACCACCGTCGACTCGGCCGACATCGGGCTCATGTTGCGCAGCTTCTTGACCTCGGCCTCGGCCTTGACCCGGGCTTCCCTGGACAGGCGCGTCTTACGGATGCGCTTCTCCAGCTCCATGATCTCGTCACGGGCGTCGGTCTCGCCCAGCTCGCGCTGGATCGCCTTCATCTGCTCGTTGAGATAATATTCCCGCTGGGTCTTCTCCATCTGGCGCTTCACGCGCGAGCGGATCTTCTTCTCGACCTGAAGGACCGAGATCTCGCCCTCCATCAGGCCGTAGACCTTCTCCAGCCGCGCCGGCACGGAGATGGTCTCCAGCAGGCCCTGCTTGTCGGCGATCTTGACCGACAGATGGGCCGCGACCGAGTCCGACAGCTTGGACGGGTCCGTGATCTGGGGGATGGAGCTGAGGGCCTCGGGCGGCACCTTCTTGTTCAGCTTCACATAGTTTTCGAACTGCTCGATCACCGCGCGAAGCAGGGCTTCCGACTGCGACGGCTCTCCCGGATCATCGGCGATCTCGACGGCCTCGGCCTCGAAATAGTCGGTGCGGTCGGTGAATTTGGTCAGGCGCGCGCGGCTCTTGCCCTCGACCAGCACCTTGACGGTGCCGTCCGGCAGTTTGAGCAGCTGCAGCACCGTGGCCAGCACGCCGGTCGGATAGATGGCGTCGGCCTGCGGATCGTCGTCGACGCTGTTCTTCTGGGTGGCGAGCAGGATCTGCTTCTCGCCCTTCATGATCTCGTCGAGCGCCTTGACGGACTTCTCGCGGCCCACGAACAGCGGCACGACCATGTGCGGAAAGACGACGATGTCTCTCAGCGGCAGGACGGGCAGGATCTTGGTCTTGTTCTCGGTCTCGGACATGATGCGTACTTCCTTGGGCCCTCGTTGATCTCAGACCCGCCAGGCCGACGTGCGGAGCGACCGTGCCCCGCCGTATCGACTCGGCCCGCCGTTCGGCGGTCTTCAACAGAGTATGTGGTTCGGATCGCGCGGGGTTCAAGCGTCGCGGGCAGGCGCCGCCAGTTTCCATCCACAAGCGCTCAAGCTGCATGATTTGGATCGCCGAACGGGCCCGCGCCGCACGGACGCTTCGTTCCGCGGCTGCGATCCCGGAAATCCGTCCTTCTTCCGCCTGTGGCGCTGCGGCATCAGGGCGAGCGCCACGCAAACCTGGCCCAGCCTGGCCGTTCAGCGAGGGCAATCCGGGCGACGCCGGCTCCAGGCGCGAAAAAGGGCGGGTCCGCGCAGGACCCGCCCTCGTTTCGTCTTGCCCCGTCGTCAGGCGGCGCTGTCGGGCGTCGCGGACTTCTTGGACTTGGTTTCCGCATAGATCAGCAGGGGCTGGGCCTTGCCCTCGATCACCTCGGCGTTGACCACGACCTCCTCGACGCCCTCGAAGGTGGGCAGTTCGAACATGGTCTCCAGCAGGATGCCTTCCAGGATGGAACGCAGGCCGCGCGCGCCGGTCTTGCGGGTGATGGCCTTCTTGGCCACCGCGATCAGGGCGTCGTCGGTGAACGTCAGATCGACATTCTCCATCTCGAACAGACGCTTGTACTGCTTGACCAGGGCGTTCTTGGGCTCGGTCAGAATGGTGACCAGGGCTTCCTCGTCGAGGTCCTCCAGCGTCGCCAGAACGGGCAGACGGCCGATGAACTCGGGGATCAGGCCGAACCGCATCAGATCGTCCGGCTCGACGCCCTTGAGGATGTCGCCGGTGCGGCGCTCGTCAATCTCCTTGACCTTGGCGCCGAAGCCGATCGAGGCCCCGTCGCCGCGCGCCGCGATGACCTTCTCGAGGCCGGCGAAGGCGCCGCCGACGATGAACAGGATGTTGGCCGTGTCGACCTGCAGGAAC
>NZ_JAVHLH010000370.1 GCF_031082345.1 Brevundimonas sp.
CTTGATCATCGGGTTCACCGCCGGACCGGAGGTGTCCTTGTACGGATCCCCGACCGTGTCGCCGGTCACCGCAGCCTTGTGCGCCTCGGAGCCCTTGCCGTGGACGACGCCGTTCTTGTCGGTGAAGCCCTCCTCGATCACCTTCTTGGCGTTGTCCCAGGCCCCGCCGCCCGAAGTCATCGAGATGGCGACGAACAGGCCGGTGACGATGACGCCCATCAGCATGGCGCCGAGCGAGGCGAAGGCCGTGGCCTTGTCCGAGATCGCCAGCACCGCGACGAACAGCACGATGGGCGACAGGACCGGCAGCAGCGACGGCACGATCATCTCGCGAATCGCCGCCTTGGTCAGGATGTCCACGGCCCGGCCGTACTCCGGCTTGACCTCATAGGTCATGATGCCCGGGTTCTCACGGAACTGGCGACGGACCTCGGCCACGACCGACTCGGCCGCGCGGCCGACCGCCATCATCGACATGCCGCCGAACAGGAAGGGCAGCAGCCCCCCGAACAGCAGGCCGACGACGACGTACGGATTGGTCAGGGCGAAGTCGATCGTGCCCATGTTGGCGAAGAACGGATACTCCGCCGCATTGGCCGCGAAATATTCCAGGTCCGAGGTGTAGGCCGCGAACAGCACCAAGGCGCCGAGACCGGCCGAACCGATGGCGTAGCCCTTGGTCACGGCCTTGGTGGTGTTGCCGACCGCATCGAGGGCGTCGGTCGAGTGACGCACTTCCGAGGGGAGTCCCGCCATCTCGGCGATGCCGCCGGCGTTGTCGGTGACCGGCCCGAAGGCGTCCAGCGCCACGATCATTCCGGCGACGCCGAGCATGGTGGTGGTGGCGATGGCGATGCCGAACAGCCCGGCCAGCTGGAAGCTGGCGATGATGCCGACGACGATGGTCAGCGCCGGCAGGGCCGTCGACTCGAGCGAGACGGCGAGGCCCTGGATGACGTTGGTGCCGTGACCCGAAACCGAGGCGTTGGCAACCGAGCGTACGGGACGGAAATTCGAGCCGGTGTAGTATTCGGTGATCACCACGATGGCGGCCGTGACGAGCAGGCCGACCATGCCGGACCAGAACAGGCTCATCGGTTCGATGGCCAGACCGCTGTTGGTGACGATCGGGCCGCCGACCAGGTTGTCGATGACGAAATACACCGCGACCGCCGACAGCACGCCGGTGACGATCAGGCCCTGGTAGAGGGCGCCCATGATGTTCTGCTTCTTGCCCATGCGGACGAAGAAGCTGCCGATGATGGAGGTGACGACGCAGACGCCGCAGATGGCCAGCGGCAGCAGCATCATGGTTTCGACATAGGGCTGGTCGCGGAAGAAGATCGCCGCCAGCACCATGGTGGCGACCGTGGTCACCGCATAGGTCTCGAACAGGTCGGCGGCCATGCCGGCGCAGTCGCCGACGTTGTCGCCGACGTTGTCGGCGATGGTCGCGGCGTTGCGGGGATCGTCCTCGGGGATGCCGGCCTCGACCTTGCCCACCATGTCGCCGCCCACGTCGGCGCCCTTGGTGAAGATGCCGCCGCCGAGACGCGCGAAGATGGAGATCAGCGAGGCGCCGAAGCCCAGGGCGACCAGGCCGTCGATGACCTCGCGGCTGGTAGGCTCGAAGCCCATCACCGCGGTCAGGACGGCGTAGTAGCCCGCCACGCCCAGCAGGGCGCCGCCGGCGACGAACATGCCGGTGATGGCGCCCGAGCGGAAGGCCAGATCCAGGCCCTTCGACAGGCTCTCGGAGGCCGCCTGCGCGGTCCGCACGTTGGCGCGGACCGAGATCAGCATGCCCGCGAACCCTGCCAGGCCGGACAAGACGGCGCCGATGACGAAGCCGAATGCGGCCCACTGTCCGATCAGGAACCAGGCGGCGATCAGAATGACGACGCCGACCATGGCGATGGTCATGTATTG
>NZ_JAVHLH010000371.1 GCF_031082345.1 Brevundimonas sp.
ATGTCGCGTATTGTTCAGCAGCCTATTGGCGGCCGCTGTGTAGGCCCTGTTCGCAGTTCTGACTTCACCCGCGGTCAGATCACCGGGATCGTCCAAAAAGCAGTTGAGTCGGGATGTTCTACCCGATCCAATCATTTCGCACGATCGGCCCGTCGGATCCGCGTTGTTGACTGGGTCCAGCCCCACATAGAGATACAGGTTGGGGTCGTCCTTCGTCCCGACCGGATCCATCGACAGGAACTGCCCCAGCCTGGTCGAGTAGTATCGCGCCCGGTACTGATACAGCCCGGTTTCCGGATCGTACTGGCGCCCTGTATAGCCGAACGGGCTGTGCTGCGGCGGGGCCGAGGTTCCCGACCCGAACTCCCCGTAGGGCGAGTAGCTCGCGGTCCCCACCGTCTGGCCGGCGCTGTCCGAGGTGGCGATTACCGAGCCCTGGTGATCCGTGTGGTGCCAGTAGACGGCACCCGCCGCGGTCACCGTCGCCAGCCTGGCGTCCATGGTTGGCTTGTGCTCCTTGTCCGTAGAGCCATCCGGCACGAAGCGTCGGAGCAGGCCGCCGTTGACGTCGTACTCGGCCAGTTCGTCGGCCCCTGACCACATCATCCGGGTGACCACGCCGTTGACCGTCTTCTTGGTCCGCCGGTCGTTCGAGTCGTAGTCGTAGGTCGCCGTCATGCCGGCGCGGCTGGCCCCGACCATGCGGTTGCCATAGGTCCAGCTGTAGGTGTTGACCCCGTCGCTGGTGATGTTGGCGTCGGCGTTGAACACGATCGGCACGCCGCCCTCGGAGGCCACCTGGTTCAGCACATTGGCAGCCCCATAGCTGCGGGCGTAGGCCAGGGTCGGCATCCATTCGAAGGCCGGCTGGCTGATGCCGATCGAGGTGGTCTTGCCCGAGGCGTCGTGGCCGTAGCTCCGCCTTAACGAGCTGGACAAACCCGGGCTGGAGCCATCAGTCTGTCGGATCTGGCGTACAGACCGCCTCTGAAAATAGAGAGCGTCCTACAGGATAGTACAACCTCTCGCCCCTTTCTCCGCCCGTGGAAAAGTTGATCCACTCGACTCCGCATTTTGGGCTGTAGCTGTACGAATAGCTTTCCTGACCGACCCGAGACACGACGACAACGTGAGCTTCTCGATCCGATGAGTCGGTAACAATATGGAAATCGTAGCCGCGAAAAGCCCATTCGCGTCCAGCCGGCGGCGGCGCCATAAAATAAATGGAATCGGCGAATTTTACACACTTTGAGATGCCCTCGCCGCACGGCTCCAACCCGCCTCCAAGATCAGACGGACCTCCAACCTCCGAAACATCTTGATAGTAGGAGTGAGAACCCTCATCCAAGTACAGCGCCAGTACATGATCGTCCGCATTGGACCTGAAGACGATGGTTTCCCCACGTGACACTTCAGCTTTCCCGCGAGACCCTTCTGCGGGCCGCCGAGTGTCAGCACTTTCCTCCGGCGCGCAAGCAGCCATCAGAAAGATCAACGCAATGATACTGGTTCGCTTCATCTTCCAACCGTCCTGTCCCACCACGACTCCCACCAAGGAGGCGGCGCCAGCAGTCTGTCTGCCGCCTCCATATACCGTCCTTTGTGTATGAACTCACCACCAACGTCCCTCGGCTCATTCCTGGTGAGATGCATGGCCTCGTGCACGAACTGGTTTTGCAGGTCGTAATGGATATTTGAAGTTCCACCCCGCTCATCCTGTCGGATCGACACCCCGCCGATGGTGATCATTCGCCTAACGCTCGGACCGCCGGACGAATTACCTCCCTGAACTTCTGCTCGGTTCCAAAGCCCGCTCTCTCCCTTGACGTGGGTGGTGCGGAGAATCCCCAAGACTTCCCGGGCTGAAATAATTCGTCCTTGTCCCCAGACACGTACTGTTCGATCTCTATGTCG
>NZ_JAVHLH010000372.1 GCF_031082345.1 Brevundimonas sp.
CAGGCCCTTCAGCGCCGCCGAGGCCATCTCCCCCGGCGCGCTCAGCGTCCACCGCGCCGCCCATTCCACGAAGTCCACGGTCTTTTCGGGCAGGCGCGGATCGTCCAGCACCTCGACCACCGCCTTCAGCCGCCGGTTCGACCCCGTCGTCTCGCGTACCTCGGCGACCACGCCCCGCATCAGCCTAGGCCCCAGCGGCACCGCGACCTGATCGCCCCGCTCCAGCGCCATCGCCTCGGGGACCTCGTAGTCGAAGGCCTCCGGCACCGGCAGGGGAATGAGGACCGAGGCGACTTTCACCGACGGCTCCGAAGGGCTAGAAGCCCGCCCATGAAACTCTTCCTCGACACCGCCGACGTCGCCGTCATCAAGGACATGGTCCCCACCGGCATGGTGGACGGCGTCACCACCAATCCCTCGCTGATCGCCAAATCCGGTCGCAACATCGCCGAGGTCATCGCCGAAATCTGCGCCCTGGTCGAGGGCCCGATCTCCGCCGAGGCCGTGGCGACCGATTTCGAGACCATGGTGAAAGAAGGCGACAAGCTCGCCGCCATCGCCCCCAACGTGGTCGTCAAACTGCCCCTGACCTGGGACGGGCTGCGCGCCGCCCGCGCCTTCGCCGACAAGGGCGTCAAGACCAACGTCACCCTGTGCTTCTCGGCCGCCCAGGCCATGCTCGCCGCCAAGGCCGGCGCGACCTTCATCTCGCCCTTCGTGGGCCGTCTCGAAGATCACGGCGCCGACGGGATCGGCCTGCTGGAGGAGATTCGCGTCCTCTATGACGTGCACGGCTTCGAGACGCAGATCCTCGCCGCCAGCCTGCGCAACCCGGGCCATGTCAGCGCCGCCGCCGTCGCCGGCGCCGACGCCGCCACCATCCCGGCCGACGTTTTCAAGGCCCTGGTCAAGCACCCGTTAACCGACAAGGGGCTTGATGCCTTCCTGGCGGACTGGGGCAAGACGGGCCAGTCCATTCTGTAGATCGCCTCGAGGAGAGGTCTGTGAGCGTATCGCCTGACCTCTCTCCTGACGACGCCGGGCCGCACTGGCCCGAAATCCGCGCCTGGCTGCAGGCCCATCCCCAGACCCTGCTCGACGACCGCTCGCTTCTGGAAGAGATCGGCCTCAAGCCGCACGGCCGCAACGTCGTCGAATTCGGCCGCGCCGCCCTGACCCGTCTCGAAGCCGCCGCCGAGCGCGAGGCCGACGCCCGCAAGCGCATCGAGGCCGTCGCCCGCGCCAATTTCGCCGCCCAGACCCAGACCCACGTCGCCGCTCTCGACCTGATGGAGGCGCGCAGCCCCTCCGATCTCGCCCGCCGTCTCGACGCCGTGTCGCAGGGCCGCTTCGGCCTCGCCGGCGCCGCCATCGCCCTGGAGAAACCCGGCGCCGTGCCGTTCGGCTGGAAATCGCTCGAGGCCGGCGGCGTCGACAATCTGCTCGGCGAGCACGGCCTGACCTGGCTGGGTCCCAATTTCGACGGCCTCGGCCTGTTCGGCGCCAGCCAGGAAGAGGTGAAATCGGTCGCCCTGATCCGCATGGCCCCGGTCTTTCCCGGCGACGAACCGGGCGCCCGGCCCGCCCTGTGCGCCTTCGGCTCGCCGGACGAGGGCGGCTTCAGTCCCAACATGGGCTGCGAACTGGTCGCCTTCATCGCCCGGGTGGTCGAGCGAACGGCGGAACGATGGCCGATCCTCAGCTGAGCGCAGACGAGGCTCTGGCGGCGTGGCTGGAGCATCTGGCCCATGAGCGCCGCCTGTCGCCGCGCACCCTCGAGGCCTATGGCCACATCGGCCGCCAGTACCTCGCCTTCCTCCAGCGTCACCGGGGCGAGGCCCAGACCCTCGCCGACCTGGGAACCGTGACCCCCGCCGAGCTCCGCGCCCATCTGGC
>NZ_JAVHLH010000373.1 GCF_031082345.1 Brevundimonas sp.
CGTTTCCTGCGCGGCGGCGGACGCGGTGAAGGCCAGCAGGGCGCAGCCGGAGAGGAGCAGGCGAAGGGAGGTGTGGCGCATGACCGGAACCCTTCCCGCATTATGCGGCGGCGGCAAGGCCTCTCCCTTTCGAGGCCGTCACATATTCGGATAGTTGGGCCCGCCGCCGCCCTCGGGCGTGGTCCAGACGATGTTCTGTGACGGGTCCTTGATGTCGCAGGTTTTGCAGTGGACGCAGTTCTGGGCGTTGATGACGAAGCGCGGATCGGCCTTCGCCGCCTCGTCGCCATAGACCACCTCATAGACCCCGGCCGGGCAGTAGAGGCGCGCCGGCTCGCCGTATTCCGGCAGGTTGACGCGGATCGGGATCGAGGGGTCCAGCAGCTTCAGGTGCGCCGGCTGCTCCTCGGCGTGGTTGGTGTTGGAGATGAAGACCGAAGACAGCTTGTCGAACGACAGCTTTCCGTCCGGTTTGGGATAGGCGATCGGCTTGTGCTTCGCGGCCTTTTCGGTCGAGGCGGCGTCGGTCTTCCTGTGCTTCAGCGTGCCGAACAGGGAGACGCCGCCGAACAGGGTCTGGAACCACATGTCGAACAGGCCCAGCGCGCCGCCGAGAGTGGTGCCGAAGCGGGTCAGCAGCGGCTTTGCGTTGCGCACGCGCTTCAGCTCCTGCCAGACCCAGCTGTTCTCGTAGGCGGTCTGGTATTCGACCAGCCGGTCCCCTGCCCGGCCCGCGACCACGGCCTCATAGGCGCAGTCGGCGGCGAGCATGCCGGTCTTCATGGCGTTGTGGCTGCCCTTGATGCGCGGGACGTTCACGAAGCCGGCGGAACAGCCGATCAGGACGCCGCCGGGGAAGGACAGTTTCGGCACCGACTGGAAGCCGCCCTCGGTGATGGCGCGGGCGCCGTAGGAGATGCGCGTCCCGCCTTCCAGGTGTTCGGCGATCGAGGGGTGATGCTTGAAGCGCTGGAACTCGTCGAACGGCGACAGGAAGGGGTTCTTGTAGTTGAGGTGGACGACATAGCCGACGGCCACGTAGCGGTCGCCGAAATGGTACATGAAGCTGCCGCCGCCGGTGAATTCATCCAGCGGCCAGCCGGTGCTGTGCTGGGCCAAGCCGGGCTGGTGCTTCTCCGCCGGCACCTGCCACAGCTCCTTGAGGCCGATGCCGAATTTCTGGGGTTCGGCCGCATCGCACAGGTTGTGGCGGGCCATGATGGTCTTGGCCAGGGAGCCGCGAACGCCCTCGGCGATGAAGACGTATTTGCCGTGCAACTCGATGCCGGGCTGGAAGTCGCCGGTGGGCTTGCCGTGGCGGTCGATGCCGAAGACGCCGGCGACGACGCCCTTCACCCGGGCGCCCCCGGATTCTGGGGTCTCGTCCCAGACGACGTGGCTGGCGGCCATGCCGGGATAGACCTCGACGCCCAGGCCTTCCGCCTGTTCGCCCAGCCAGCGGCACAGATTTCCAAGAGAGGCGATGTAGCAGCCGTCGTTGTGCATCATCGGCGGCAGCAGGGCCATCGGCAGGGAGGCCTCGCCCTGGGGACCGAGGACGAGGAAGCGGTCCTTCGTCACCGGGGTTTCGAGCGGGGCGCCGCGTTCCTTCCAGTCGGGGAACAGCTCGGACAGGGCGCGCGGGTCGATGACCGCGCCGGACAGGATATGGCCGCCGATCTCGGCGCTCTTTTCGAGCACCGCGACCGAGATCTCCTTGCCGTCCTTTTCCGCGCGTTGCTTGAGGCGGATGGCCGAGGCGAGCCCGGCCGGGCCGCCGCCGACGATGACGACGTCAGTGCGCGTCACCTGTTGCGCCACCGGTCAGCCGAGGTAGCCCTCGACCTCACCCGCGGGACGCACCTGCGCGTCCT
>NZ_JAVHLH010000374.1 GCF_031082345.1 Brevundimonas sp.
CTTCGCCGTTCCCCTCCACGGCGGCCAAGGGGCCGCCGCTCCGGTGACTGCCGGGCGCCCACCCGTGTCCCGAGGCTGCATAGCCGCCCGTTAGGGGCGGTCTTGGAGGCTCTGAACATGAACACCACCACCCAAGCTCAAGCGAACCGTCGTCAGGTCGTCGTCACCCAGCTGCAGGACGAAGTGAACAAGCTGGCCGCCGAGTGGCAGGCGCTCAGCCGCAAGTCGAAGATCGAAGCCTGGCTGAACTGGCTGGAAGCCGCGCCGGCGATGCGGGTGTTTCTGCCCTACCATCGTGTGCTCAGCGTGATGGAGGGCGTCAGCTAGAGAGGGGGGGCTTCCCCCCCTTTGCGCAGGAGCCGGCTGACCTCAGAGCCCGGCCGGTTCTTGCGGGGCCAATTTGCCTGACGGGAGGGAGTGGTGTTCGATCAGCGCCATGAGCGACGAAGAATGGTGGATGCCCGTCGACCCAACGGCGGCGGAAGAAATCCGGGGCCAATTGAGCCCGGGCGCGGTTGTCGCGCCCCTGGGCGTCTTTGGCGTCAGGATCCGGCCACGGAATGACAAAGACCGGTTCGTCTGCCGGTCCTGGGAAAGCGTGGGATTGCAGCGCGTCGAGCCGGACGTCAGGTGCGCGCGCTAGACTTGGGATGGCGATGGGCCGTCAGGTGCAGGCCGTCTGCAGGAGCGGAAGCGCGGTGACGTCGCGTGACCCGCGCCCGGCGTCCAATTGCGGGTATTGCAGGCGAGGAAGTCCACGCGCCGCCAGCCTTGCGGCGCGGGTCATCTCGAAGACGTAGACGTGGTTCCCGGGGTGACGGCGACGGGTGAGGAAGCCGGTCGCGTAGAGGCCGGCGAGCCAGCCCCGGAGATCGTCGTCAGTGGGGGCGGGAGCGCCAACGGAGACCAGGCCGTCGACGCTGTAGGCGTGGCCCTGTTCGCCAGAGCGAATCTTGGAGAGCTTGCGGTCGTTGAAGGGTTGGCCGTCAGGGCAGAGCGTATCGATCCGCGCGCTTGCGCGGCCCCGATAGGCGGCGCCCATGACCGCGTAGATCCTGCCGATGTGGCCCGGCTTGATGATCGCGCCGTCAGCGGTGACCCGCTGAACGGGGTCGGCGTAGGAGATGACCGACAGGACTTCGGGCTTTTCGCGGCGAAGCGCCCGCATGGCGCGCGAAAGAAACCAGGTCTCACCGTTGCCGGCGACGTCGTCCAACAGGACGAAGCGCCCCAGATCCACGGCCCGACGATGGCAGTCGAGCCCGGTCCGGAGAGGAACGGAGGCGTTGTTCATCGGCTGGGAGAATGTGCACGCGCCGACAAGGCGCGAGCGGCCGCCCTTGCCGTTCTGGAAAAGGCCGAGCGAGAGGCGTGAGGCCGGGAAACTGCCGGAATAGTGGGTTTTTTCGATGAAGGGTTTCGCGGTCTTCATGCAGTCGATGATATCGACCGACAGCGTTGACGGGTCGATCTCCGAGGCCGCAGGAACATAGCGCTCGCGCCGATCGCGCCAGCGTTGAGAACGATCGACTAGCATGGGGTGGCTCGCCGCCGGTCGATGCTGGCCAGCACGGCGTTCCAGTTATCAGTTTTCAGCAGGTCCGTAGCGCAGTCGCCCTCTTCGCCCGTGTCGTAGAGCGTGAAGCGGGGTTCGTCTGGAGCCCAGCGTTGCGCTGGCTCGAGGTATTCAACGACGATGCCCAGGCGAAGGTCTGACGCCGTAAACATCGGGAACATGGCGGACCAAGCGAACTCGAAGCCCGCCGGGATGCGCGGGAGGTCGGCCGCCGGAAAATCGGGCCATGCGTGGCCTGCAGTAACTGCGGCGACGTGATCAGCCTGGGTGACAGGGGTGGTCATGAG
>NZ_JAVHLH010000375.1 GCF_031082345.1 Brevundimonas sp.
CGATGGTCGTCTATGCGGTGCTGGTCTACCCGCATAGACGACCATCGCACCCGCCGCGACGGTCCGCAGACGGCCGGGTCGGCCGAACTGCAGCCCCCCGCTCCTGGCGGCGTGGAGGGTGAACAGCAGCGCCTGAATGACGAACGCGGCTGCGAAGGCGACGGCGATCGGGTTGATCTTGCTGAAGTAGACGCCGTGGTAGACCAGGCCGACCCAGCCCCACATCAGAGCGAGGATGAAACCCGCTGCCCGTCCGGACCGGGCGGGGCCGGGCCGGGCCAGGAACAGCACGGCGAAGGCCATCGGATAGGCGGCGATCGCGGCGGGCCAGCTTGCCGCGTTGTAGGCCGCGAAGACTTCGAAAAATTGTTCGCGCGTGAACGGAAGCATGGTCAGGCCTATAAGGATCGAAAGTCCGCGATCCCGTCCTTGTGGACCTTGCTCCTTCGGCCAGCCGGCGCAAACAGCCAACCATGCTCTATCTCGTCATCAAGGCCGCGCTCTCGGGCATTCTGATCGCCCTCATCTCGGAGGTGGCGAAGCGATATCCCGGTTTCGGCGGTCTGGTCGCGTCCCTCCCTCTGGTGTCGGTGCTCGGCATGATCTGGCTCTGGCGTGATCGGCCCGACGCATCGAACATGGCCGCCCATGCGGAGGCGACCTTCTGGTTCGTGCTGCCGTCCCTGCCGATGTTCCTGGTCATCCCGGCGATGCTCCGCAACGGCGTGGGCTTCTGGGTTTCGCTCGCGGCCGGCTGCCTCCTGACGATCGGGCTCTACGGCCTGATGATCTGGGCCGCGCCCAGGATCGGGCTGCGCCTCTGACGTCCGCCTCCCCCTGCGGTTGCGGACATTCCGTTCAGCCCCTCGCCCCGGCCTTCCGCCCCCGCTAGTCTTCCCCGATGAGCGACGACTCCTACGTCTTCGAGGGCCCGGCCGACGAACCGGCGGCGCCCCGCGACAACAATCCGCCCCAGACGGTCTCGGAGCTGTCCTTCGCCCTCAAGCGCACGCTCGAGGACCGCTTCGGCCATGTCCGGCTGCGCGGCGAGATCTCCAAGGTCAACCGCCACGCCTCGGGCCACGTCTATCTGACGCTCAAGGACGACAAGGCCGCCATCGACGGCGTCGTCTGGAAGGGCTCGGCCCGCGGCCTCGGCGTCCAGCCCGAGACCGGGCTCGAGGTCATCGTCACCGGCAAGATCACCTCCTATCCCGGCCGGTCGTCCTACCAGATCGTCATCGAGACCATGGAGGCCGCCGGCGCCGGCGCCCTGCTGGCCCAGCTGGAACGGCTCAAGGTCAAACTCCAGGGCGAGGGCCTGTTCGACCCGGCCCGCAAGCAGCCGATTCCGACCTTCCCCGCCGTCATCGGCGTCATCACCAGCCCGACCGGGGCGGTGATCCGCGACATCCTGCACCGCATCGCCGAGCGCTGGCCCTGCCGGGTCATCGTCTGGCCGGTCGTGGTCCAGGGCGACGCCGCCTGCGGTCAGGTGGCGAACGCCATCCGCGGCTTCGACGCCATGACCCCCGGCGGCCCCATCCCCCGTCCCGACCTGCTGATCGTCGCCCGCGGCGGCGGCTCGGTCGAGGACCTGTGGTGCTTCAACGACGAGGGTCTGGCCCGCACCGTCGCCGCCGCCCGCATCCCGATCATCTCGGCCGTCGGCCACGAGACCGACACCACCCTGATCGACTTCGTCTCCGACCGCCGCGCCCCGACGCCGACCGGCGCCGCCGAGATCGCCACCCCCGTTCTGGCCGACCTGCGCGCCGCCGTCCTCGACCTCGACCGCCGCCTCGTCCGCGCCGGCGGCCGGCTGATCGAGGAGCGCCGCACCCGGCTGCG
>NZ_JAVHLH010000376.1 GCF_031082345.1 Brevundimonas sp.
GGTCGCCTGCCGCGTCGCCTCGACCGCCGCCGCCAGAGACGTCTCCCCCGCCAGATGCGCCGCGAACTCGCGCACCCCCACGGCCTTCATCGCCGGCAGGGCCGGGTCCAGCCCGCGCGCGAGCAGCGCCCGAACCTCGTCCAGCGCCCCGGCCTCGACCATATGCGCCACGCGCGCGTCGCAGGCGGCGTACAGCGCCGCCCGGTCGGGCTCGATCACCCTCCCGGTCCACGACCCGGGCGCCAGCAGCGGCGTCGTGTCGGCGGTCCAGTCGCTGAGCGCCCGGCCGGTGTGTTCTGCCACCGCCATGGCCCGGGTCAGCCGCTGCCGGTCGCCCGCCTCGATCCGCGCCGCCGCCGCCGGGTCCAGATCGGCCAGTCGCCGCCGGAAGGCGGTCTCCCCCTCCGCCTCCCAGGCCCGGTCCGCCGCCTCGCGCGCCTCGACCGGAATGTCGGGAATATCCGCCAACCCCTTGGTCAGGGCCGTGAAATAGAGGCCGGTTCCACCGACGAACAGCACCGGCCGTCCGTCCAGTCCGGCCAGGGTCTCCATCGCCGCCCGGCTCCAGCGCCCCACCGACCAGGCGTCGGCCGCGTCCGCGATCCCGTACAGCCGGTGCTCCGCCTGCGCCTCCTCTTCGGGCGACGGCCGGGCGCTCAGCACCCGCAGGTCGGCGTACAGCTGCTGGCTGTCGGCGTTGACGATCACCGCCCCGGTCCGCGCCGCGATCTCCAGCGCCAGCGCCGACTTGCCCGAGGCGGTCGGGCCGGCCAGCAGCGTCACGGCGGGTGGGGATGTGCTCAGGGACAAATCGGCGCTCGCGGGGATGACCTATATCGGCGATAGAACGCCCGCCTCGCGCGCGGCGCCCCCGAGCGTCTTACAGGAGCCTCCCGTCGTGTCCCATCCGCCTCTCGACCGCAACCAGGTCATCGCCGCCCTCGACCGGGTGATCGATCCGAAGAGCGGGCGGGGACTGGTCGCCGCGGGTCTGGTCCAGGGCCTGACGGTGGCGGACGACCGCGCCGGCTTCGTCCTGGAGGTCCCGGCCCGCGAGACCGCCCTCTACGCCCCCGTCCGAGACGCCGCCGAGGCCGCCCTCAAGGCCCTTCCCGGCATGGCCCGCGTCTCGGTGGTGCTGACCGCCGAGGCGGTGCAGAAGCCGCGCTTCAAGTCCGCCGCCCTGTCGCCCCAGGCCGTCGACCAGACGCGCGCCAGGGCCCCGGTCCCCACTGACCGCCCCGCCCACGTCCGCCGCGTCCTCGCCATCGCCTCGGGCAAGGGCGGCGTCGGCAAGTCCACCGTCGCCGCCAACCTCGCCGCCGCCCTCGCCGCGCGGGGCCTGTCGGTCGGCATCCTCGACGCCGACGTCTACGGCCCCTCGATGCCGACCATGCTCGGCGTCTCGGGCAAGCCGGAATACCGCGACGACCGGATGGAGCCGCACCTCGCCCACGGCCTCAAGGTCATGTCGATCGGCCTGCTGACGGAGAAGACCGACGCCATGGTCTGGCGCGGCCCCATGGCCTCCCAGGCCCTGACCCAGATGCTGACCCAGACCCGCTGGGGGAGCGAGGCCGCGCCGCTCGACGTCCTCGTCGTCGACCTGCCGCCCGGCACCGGCGACGTCCAGCTGACCCTGATCCAGAAGACCCCGCTGGACGGCGCCGTCATCGTCTCGACCCCGCAGGAGGTGGCCCTGGCCGACGCCCGCCGCGCCCACGCCCTGTTCCAGAAGGTCAAGGTCCCGACCCTCGGCCTGATCGAGAACATGAGCGGCGACGTCTTCGGTCGCGGCGGCGCGGCGGCCGAGGCCGAGCGCCTCGGCGTGC
>NZ_JAVHLH010000377.1 GCF_031082345.1 Brevundimonas sp.
GGCTGGTCGGTCGGCGTGGTGGCGGTCTGGGCCGTCGGGAGGGCGGTCGCGCCGTCGGTGACAGTCGGGGCGCCGGTCGTGCCGGCCTCGATCTGGGCGGCGGTGCCGCCGGGGGCCTGCTCAACCGTCCGGGGCGTCATCGAGCCGCCCTTGGAGGCGACCCAGGTCGCGAATTCGGCGCGCGAGACGACGTTGATCTGGATCGGCATGAAGGCGTGGTCGACGCCGCACAGTTCCGAGCACTGACCGTAGTAGATGCCGGGACGATCGGCCCGGAACCAGGTCTCGTTGACCCGGCCGGGGACGGCGTCGGTCTTCAGGCCGAAGGCCGGCATCGCCACGGCGTGGATCACGTCGGCGGCGGTGACCAGCAGGCGGACGTTGGCGCCGACCGGCACCACCATCGGCTCGTCTGCGGCCAGGCGGTACAGGCTGTGCGGCATGCCGCGCGCGGCGATCTCGTCCTCCGGCAGCATGTTCGAAATGTATTCGGGGATGGCCTGGTCCGGATATTCGTAGGCCCAGTTCCACTGGTTGCCGGTGACCTTAACCGTCAGGTCGGGCTCGGGCATGTTGTGGTAGTTAAACAGCAGCCGGAACGAGAACAGGGCGATGAACACCAGGATCAGGACCGGCACCACGGTCCAGATCACCTCGACCAGGGTGTTGTGGCTCCAGCGGGCCGGGACCGGGTTGGACTTCTTGTTGTAGCGGAACACGATCCACAGGATCAGACCCAGCACCAGCAGGCAGATGAAGGTGATGATCGGCATCAGGATGGCGTCATGGAACATGTGCGCCTCGACCTTCAGCGGCGAGGCGGCCGGCTGCAGGCCGATCGCGCCATCGGTCGGCTGACCGATCAGCTCAGGCCCCTCGCTGCACCCGGCGGCGAAAAGTGACAGGGTCAGGACGGCGAGGCCGCCGCCGATCAGACCCCGGGCCCGCGTGCCCATCCCCATGCGAGACATCCTCATAAACGTTCTGCCGCAAGCGCCTGCGAGTGAATCGCAAGCCTGCGCCGGGGCGACGGCCCGCAGCGCTTCCTGCGCGGCTCCTTATCGTCCTCCCCCGCGCTTGCCAAGCGATTGGACGCCGCACCCGGTCCCCGGCGCCGGATTAAATCGCTGTCATGTTTCGCCAGCTACCTTGCGCCGCAAGATACCTTGCGATACCTCTTGGACATCAAGGGAGACGCCGAGGTGCCTGAAACCATTGAAATCCAGCTGAAGAAGGGGGTGCTCACGCTGTGTGTGCTGGCCCTTCTCAACCGCCGCGACCGCTATGCCTACGAGATCGCCGCGACCCTGTCGGACGCGATCGACATGGGCGAGGGCACCATCTACCCGCTGATGCGGCGGATGCAGTCCGACGGCCAGGTCGAGACCTATCTGGTCGAATCGCCCTCGGGCCCGTCGCGCAAATACTACCGCCTGACCGACGCCGGCCGTGGCGCGCTGGAGGCCCAGACCTCCGAATGGCGCGCCTTCGTCACCGCGGTCGAGAACGTCATGGCCGCCGACGCCGAACCGGCCCCGCCGGCCGCCGTCGCCAACACCGCTGAAAGGGGAGCTGAACAATGACCCGCGCCGAATTCATGGGCCGGTTGAGGCGAGGACTCGTCGGCATGCCGACGGCCGCCGCCGCCGAGATCGCCTCCGACTACGAGATGCATTTCGAGGACGGGGCCGCCGCCGGCCGCACCGAGGCGGAGGTCGCCGCGGCGCTCGGCGATCCGGACCGCCTTGCGAGAGAGCTCCGGGCCGAAGCCGGCGCGCGCCGCTGGGACCAGGAGAAGAACCCGTCCGCCGCCGCCGCCGCCGTCTTC
>NZ_JAVHLH010000378.1 GCF_031082345.1 Brevundimonas sp.
GGCGCGGGTTGCGGTTGCGACCGCCGCCGCCCGGACCGCGGCCGCCGCGGCCGTCACGCTCCTCGCGCTCCGGCATGGTCGCCTTCTTGCCGACGCCGGCCGCCATGATCGAGGCGTCCAGCTGGGCCAGCTGCTTGTCGTTGCGGCGGTCGATGGCCGGAATCTTCTGGCGCGTGACCTTTTCGATGTCGCGCAGCAGCTTCATCTCGTCGCCGGCCACGAAGCTGATCGCCGTGCCGTCGGCGCCGGCGCGGGCGGTCCGGCCGATGCGGTGGACATAGGCTTCCGGCACGAACGGAAGTTCGAAATTCACGACGTGCGAGACGCCGTCGACGTCGATGCCGCGCGCGGCGATGTCGGTCGCCACCAGCACCCGCAGCTTGCCCTTCTTGAAGGCGTCCAGCGTGCGTTCGCGCTGCGGCTGGCTCTTGTTGCCGTGGATGGCGCCGGCCTCGACGCCGCCCGTTTCCAGATAGGCGGCCACCTTGTCGGCGCCGTGCTTGGTCTTGGTGAAGACCAGGCAGCGGGTGAAGGTCGGATCGCTGAACATCTCGGTCAGCAGGGCGCGTTTGCGGCCCTGTTCGATATGGATGATCGACTGGTTGATGCGCTGCACGGTGGTGGCCTGCGGCGTCACCTGCACCTTGACCGGATCCTTCAGCAGCTCGCCCGCCAGCTTGCCGATCTCGGTCGGCATGGTGGCCGAGAAGAACAGGTTCTGGCGCTTGGCCGGAATGCGGCTGACGATCTGGCGGATCGGCTTGACGAAGCCGAGGTCCAGCATCTGGTCGGCCTCGTCGAGGACGAAGATCTCGGTGCGGCTCAGGTCCAGCGTCTTCTGCTGCATATGGTCCAGCAGGCGGCCGGGCGTGGCCACCAGGACGTCTAGGCCCTGTTGCAGGGCGCGCTCCTGCGGCCCGTACTTCACGCCGCCGAAGATCACGGCGACGCGGAAGCCGAGGTGTTTGCCGTAGGTCTTGAAGCTCTCGGCGATCTGGCTGGCCAGTTCGCGCGTCGGCGACAGGATCAGCACCCGCGTGGTGCGGGGCACTGGCGGCGTGCGGTTCTCGGCCAGGCGATGCAGGATCGGCAGGGCGAAGGCGGCGGTCTTGCCGGTGCCGGTCTGGGCGATGCCCAGCAGGTCCTTGCCGGCCATGACGTCGGGGATGGCCTGGACCTGGATCGGGGTCGGCGTCGTATAGCCTTCCGAGGTCAGCGCCTGGAGAAGGGCCGGATTCAGGCCCATGGTGTCGAAGGTCTTGTTGCTCACGTGGAGTGTTCTTTCGCGTATGCGGCGACGCGCAACAGCCATGGCTCAACGCCGATAAGGCCGCGCACCGCCAGTCCCGATGGGATGTCAGCGTGACATCGTCGGGGTGGATCGGGCGCCGCCCCGCGTGTCCGGGCAGCGAATGAATCTGGAGGACCGGCCGCTGCTACAGTCAGGTCTCCGGTTCGGGAGACCCACACGCGCTGGAGGCGGACGGCGATCGCGATTGTGCGATGCAGCGTAAATGACGCTTCAATACGGCCAAGTCAAGGCCGGAGGGGCTAGTCGGGTCGTCTCCTCCCCGTTCGCCTTTGCGAATGGGGAGGTGGATCGACGGCGAAGCCGGCGAGACGGAGGGGCTCTGTCCGCCGCCCGGTCGAGACGCCGCCCTTCACTGGTTCATCACAAAGGCCACGAAGAAGGCGCGAAGGACACGACGGGAGCGCGCCTCTCGCCGCCGTCTGCGGGCCCTTGCCCGCAATCATCCATGGCGTCTCCCTTATGGGAGCCGCAGGCCCGCCGGCCCCGTCGTGTCCTTTGTGAATCCGT
>NZ_JAVHLH010000379.1 GCF_031082345.1 Brevundimonas sp.
CCTATATTCCGCAGTATCTGGACGCGCCGGAGCGCTACCTGGTCTTTACCGGGGACGAGCTGATCGCCGTCGTCGCCCCGCTCCTGATCTGCATTCTGGTCGCCAACTTCCTCGTGGGGTTGATCGTCGCCGGCGCCTGTCTGTGGGCGCTGCGCAAATTCAAACAGGGCAGCAGCCTTAGCCGCATCAAGCGCGCGATCTATTGGGCGCTGCCCTCGGACACGCTGAGGCTGAAAGCCACGCCGCCCTCGCACCTGAGGGAGCTTGCGGGCTGATGAAGGCGGAAAACGTAAACGGACAAGCGCGGGTGCTGAACCGTCGACTGACGGTGCTGGGCGGGATGCTGGGTCTGAGCCTGATCGCGAACGCCGGCCTGGCGGTGAGCGTAGCGACGCAGTCAAAAGTCGTTCTGGTGCCGTCGCTGGTGGACACGGTCGAAATCACCGGGACCAGCGTGGATCGGGACTATCTGGAGCGGCTGAGCCGCGACGTCGTCTACACCTACCTCAACAGGACCCCGGAATCGGCCCGCTATTTCGAGCGAAACCTCGAGCGGATCACGTCGCCGGACACCTATCAGGAAATCAAGTCGGCCCTGATTGCCGACAGGCAGGCCCGACAGCAGTCGCAAACCTCGCAGGTCTATTACCCGGTCGATTTCTTCGTGGACCCCGGCAAGCTCTATGTCGAGGTCACGGGCGATCAACTGCAGATGAACAATCGGCAGGTGATTTCCGACGAACGGAAAATGTACGCGCTGACCTTCGAGCGGCGCGGCGCCCTGGTCCAGCTCAAGAGCATCGAAACCCTTGATCGCGACGCGGCGCGTGGAACGCGCGCCCGCCCCGCCAATACCGGAGAGGTACTATGAAACGCATCTTCGCCCTTGCGGCGATGTCAGCAATGCTGTGCGCGGGCCCGGTGCTGGCCGACCCGGTCGAGGTTCGCGACGGCAAGTTCGACGCCGTTGTCTCGGCGGACCAGATGTCGAGGCTCTCGATCTCGGGCGACAAGATCGTCTCGGTCCGCTCGATCAATGAGCCGGACGGCCCGCAGATGCTGGTCGAGGCCGACGAAACGACGGGCGATGTCTATGTCGCGTTCGATGGCGACGTGCTTGGTCGGACATTTTCGCTGTTCCTGGTGACGCAGTCCGGACGAACGGTGCAGGCGGTCCTGCAGCCGTCCGCCGTTGACGGCCAGACGGTTCTCATCAACCTCGGCGGCACGCCCGCGCAGCCCGGCGCCTCGGTCGAGCGGTCGGAACGTCGGGTGGAGTATCTGGAGACAGTCACCGCCCTCGTGCGGGTGATGTTCCGCGGAGAAACGCCTGAGGGCGTTTCGTGCGGGCGCGGGAACGATGGTTCGACCCGCGTGGGTCCGTTCGAGCTGCGGATTTCGCAGACCTGTCAGGCGCTGGGCCTCCGTGGCCAAGTGATCGATCTGGAGAACAAGTCGGAGGCCGCTGTCCCGGTTGTGGTCGACAGCTTCCTCGTCGCCGGCGTCGTCGCGGCTGCAGCAGATCGAAGCGAACTCCTGCCTGGCGGCCGCGGGCGAGTGTTCGTCGTGGAGGAAATCCGATGAGCATCGGAACCGACCACGAACTGCCCCCCGCGGAGACAGCCTACGAAGGGCCAATCGCGGATGGAAACAGCACGGCGAAGCGCCGCCAGACCCTGATGTGGGGGATCTGCATCGCGGCCGTGACCGTGATGGGCGGGTTCGTCATCTACAACATGATGAAGCCCACGCCGCGCGGGAACGACCCGGAGGCGGCACAACGACTGCTTGCCACGGCCGAACCACGTCGGCCGTG
>NZ_JAVHLH010000037.1 GCF_031082345.1 Brevundimonas sp.
CCAGGCGGTCGACACCGCGGCCTTCCAGACCGGGACGGTCGAGGTTCCGGCCGCCGACGCCACGACCACCGCGACGGGCGAGCCGACCAGCCCGCCGACCGGCGAGGCGCCCAACGTCAACGCTCCGACCGAGGCCGCCGCCGCTCCCGCTCAATAGGCCGCATGAAAAAAGCCCCGGTCCTGCGACCGGGGCTTTGCTCATTTCGCCGGGAGGTATCAGGCCGCTTCGCGCTGCCGCGACGGGTGGAAGAACAGCGCCTGGCTGATCGCCGCCTTCACGGTCTCGGGCTGGAACGGCTTGGTGATCAGGAAGGTCGGCTCGGGCCGTTCCCCCGTCAGCAGCCGCTCGGGGAAGGCGGTGATGAAGATCACCGGCACGTCGATCCGCTTCAGGATGTCCTTGACCGCATCGATGCCCGACGAGCCGTCGGCCAGCTGGATGTCGGCCAGCACCAGCCCCGGGCGGTGGCGGGCGACGGCGTCGACCGCTTCGTCATGGGTGGTGGCGGTGCCGGTGACGCGATGGCCCAGTTCCTTCACCAGGCTCTCGATGTCGGCAGAGATGATCGCCTCGTCCTCGATGATCAGGACGTCCGTGGCCAGTTCGGCGTCGATGTCCGCCTGGGCCTCGGCGATCAGCCGCTCCACGTCCAGGGCGTCGGCGTCCAGAATCTGCGCCGCCTCGGACGGGGTGAACCCTTCGAGGGCGGTCAGCAGGAAGGCCTGGCGCGAGCGCGGGGCGATCTGCATCAGGCGGCGCGACGCGTCGTCGCGGCCCTCGACGCCGCTCTTGTCTTCCAGCTGGGCGCCGGTCGTGGCCCAGATGGCGTGGAACACGTGATAGAGGGCGACGCGCGGCGTCATCTCCGGCGGCAACTGGCGTTCACCGGCGGCCAAGGCTTCCAGGGCCACCCGAACATAGTTGTCGCCGGTGGTCTGATCGCCGGTCAACGCACGGGCGTAGCGACGCACATAGGGCAGATGCGGCGCGAGACGGGCCAGCAGGCTCATGTAAATATTCCCCGACAAAGAAGGCGGTTCCACGCAAGATCGGAACCCAGGCAGGTTCGGTCAACGTATCAAATCGGCCACGGTTCCCACCGCCCACGCCAAAGCTTGAGCATTAAACCGTCGTAACCTAGGAACTCTCCCACGGCGCTGGCGTTCTCGGCAATCGCAACAACAGCGTCAGGGTGGCGGCCGTTCATTCGATGACAGACAATTCGAACCCTTCCCGCAAGGCGGCGCCCCAGGGCGGTCCCGCACTCGAGGAAGCACGCCTTCGTCAGCAGGCGATCGGGGTCAAGCTTCGGCACATGTTCGACGAGGTCGTGAACGAGCCCGTCCCCGACGAATTCCTCGACATCCTGCGTCGGGCCGACGAGCGCTCGGACGAGGGTGGCGCATGAGCGGCGCCTCGTCTTCGCCGCCCAAGCCGCCCTCCGCAGACGACAACGCCTTCAAGAGGGAGCTGGTCGGACTGATCCCGCACCTGCGGGCGTTCGCGCGCACCCTGACCGGCGACCCGACCGCGGCCGACGATCTGGCCCAGGACGCCATGATGAAGGCCTGGGACGCCCGCGCCAGCTATCAGATGGGCACCAATATGAAGGCCTGGACCTTCATGATCCTGCGCAACCAGTTCTACTCCGAGAAGCGCCGCTCATGGCGCCAGTCGCAGCTGGACCAGGAGGCGGCCGAACGCACCCTGGTGGCCGTCGATGATCCGGAGTCGCCCGTGGCCCTCGACGAACTTCGCCTCGCGCTCGCCACCCTGCCGGAGGAGCAGCGCGAAGCCCTGATCCTCGTCGGCGCCGGCGGCTTCGCCTATGAGGAGGCGGCCGCCATCTGCCAGTGCGCCGTCGGCACCGTGAAGAGCCGCGTCTCCCGCGCCCGCAAGGCGCTGCAGGCTACGCTGGAACGCGGCGGCTACGCCCGGGACGGGCGCGCCGCCGGCGACGCCATGCGGTCCATCCTGGCCGACGCCGATCGTCTGAGCAGCGTCCGGGGCTGAGGTGGTCCGGCTCGGGCGAACGCTCGGTCGGGGTCTTGCTCCGCCACAGTTCCACGGCATCCGCTTCCGTCTCGGCGCCGCGCTCGCCCTCGCCCTGCTGCCTGTTCTGGCGCTCGGCGCCTTCCAGGCTGACGCCCAGTTCAGGGTCCAGGATCTGCAGCGGCGCGACGACCTCCAGTTCGCCGCCGAACGGACGGCCGCCAGCGTCAAGGGCCGGCTGGACAGCACCACGGTCCTGCTCCAGGCCCTCCGGCCCGAAGCCCTGGAGCTGTTCTGCCAACCGAGGCTCACCGCCCTGGTCCAGCGCATCGAGGGCCTGGACGGCCTGGCGCGGCTAACGCCAACCGCCGAAACCGCCTGCGCCTCGCGTCAGCTCAATGACGCCTCGCCGGCCTGGCTGGTCGAGGCTGGCGAGGCGTCCTGGTTCCAGCGCCTGCGGAACGGCGAGGACACCGTCCTGGCCCGGGCCCCGGTCCGCCCCGGAGAGGCGCCCGGACTGATCGTGGCCATCCGGCTGGAGCGGCCCCTCGGCGCCTTCGACGGGGCCATGGTCGCGGTCATCCCGCTGGCCTCCCTGCAACCCGACATCGCCGATCGCGCCCTTCCGGAGGGCTCCCAGGCGGCGCTGACCGACGGCGAGGGCCAGATCCTGACCGCGACCGACCCGGAGGCGTTCACCCTGTCGCGCGGGCGCAGCGTGACAGGTTGGGTCGAACGGGCGCGGCGCGACGCCTCGGCCATTTTCGAAGCCGAAGACGCCCAAGGCCAGCGCCGCGTCTACGCCGGGGCCGCCCTGGCCGGGCGCGACGTCTACGCCCTGCTTTCGGCGCCCGCGCCGGGCCTGCTCTCATGGGCCCGCCTGAACCCGGTCGGGGCCTTCCTGGTCCCGTTGCTGGCGTGGCTGATCGCCTTTGTGGCGGTGATGTGGGTGTCGGAGCGGATCGTGGTCCGCTGGCTGGTCTATCTGGAGCGGGTGGCCGCCATCTATGCGCGCGGACGATTCTCGGTGCGCCCGGTCCAGGCCATGCACGCCCCGGCCGAGATCCGGGTGCTGGCCCGGACGCTCGACGACCTGGCCGATACCATCACCACCCGCGACGCCGCCCTGAACGCCTCCCTCGAGGAGAAGGACGCGCTGATGCGCGAGATCCATCACCGGGTGAAGAACAACCTCCAGATCATCTCGTCCCTTCTGTCGATGCAGCAACGCGCGCTCACCGACCCCCAGGCCAAGGCCGCCGTCGGCGACACGCGCCAGCGCATTTCCGCCCTCGCACTAATCTACCGCACCCTCTACCAGAGCGCCGACCTGCGTTACGCCGACGCCCGCGTGTTCCTGACCGAACTGGTCGGCCAGCTGGTCTCCAGCGAGGCGGGCCGCGGGCCGGTGGTGACCTCTTCGGTCGAGGCGGATTCGCTGGTCGTCGACCCGGACAAGCTGGCCCCCCTGGCCCTCTGGCTGGTCGAGGCGGTGACCAACGCCCAGAAGCACGCCTTCGCCGGCCGCGGCGGCGCGCTCAAGGTGCGCTTCCGGGTCGAGGGCGAGACGAGCGTGCTGGAGGTGGAGGACGACGGCCCGGGGGTCAGCGAGACCTTCCGCGCCGGCGTCGGCCGCACCCTGATGGGGGCCTTCGCCAAACAGCTGCGGGGCGAGGTCGAACTGGTCCCGGGGCCGGGCGGAGGCACGATCGCGCGCATGACCTTCGCCACCCCGGAGGCCGTCACGCCCACCGACCCCGCCGATCTCGGAACCCGGGCCGCGCCGCGACGTTCTTGATGCATACGCCGCTCCCCCGGCGAGAGGAGACTGCATCATGCGCAAGATTTTTGTTCTATTCGCCGCCGCCGCCGCCCTGACCACCGCCGCCTGCAACACTGTCGCGGGTGTGGGTGAGGACGCCCAGGCCGCCGGCCAGGCCGTCGAAGAATGCGCCGAAGGCCGGACCTGCTAGTCCCGACTTCGGTCTAGGTTCCCGACCGCGGCTCTCCCCCGACACGCGGTTCGGTTGAAGAAGGCCCGCCTGGCATCCCCACCGGCGGGCCTTCGCTTGTCCGGAGGCTTCCCACGCTTGCGCGCGCCGACGGCGACGCTAGCATCGCCGTCGGCGTCGGTGGGACGACGCCGGGGGGACGATACGCATGACCGAAGACGCGACGCGCGCCGCGCCCGAGCCCGGGTCTGGCCCGGGCCTGAAGACCGTGGTGACCGCCTCGGCCGCCGGCACCGCCTTCGAATGGTATGACTTCTTCATCTTCGGCTCGCTGGCGGGCGTCATCGCCCACCATTTCTACGCCGAGGTCAGCGAGGCCACCGGCTACATCCTGGCGCTGCTGACCTTCGGGGTCGGCTTCGTGGTGCGCCCGCTCGGGGCCCTGGTGTTCGGCTGGTTCGGCGACCGCACCGGGCGCAAGACCACCTTCCTCGTCACCATCACCCTGATGGGGCTGGCCACGGTGGCCATCGGCCTGCTGCCCGACTATGGCGACATCGGCGTCGCCGCTCCCATTTTGCTGATCCTGATGCGGGTGCTGCAGGGCTTCGCCCTCGGCGGCGAGTACGGCGGGGCCGCCATCTATGTGGCCGAGCACGCGCCGGCGAAGAAGCGCGGCTTCCTGACCGGCTGGATCCAGACCACGGCCGCGCTCGGACTGATCGGGGCCCTGACCGTCATCCTGATCACCCGCAGGATCGTCGGCGCCGAGGCGTTCGACGAATGGGGCTGGCGCATCCCCTTCCTGCTCTCCGCCCTGTTGCTGGGACTTTCGCTGTGGATCCGCATGAAGCTGGACGAGAGCCCGGCCTACCGCCGCATGGAGGAAGAGGGCGGCGAGCGACGCGCGCCCTGGCGCGAGGCCTTCCTGCAATGGAACAACGGCCGTTTCGTCCTTCTGGCCCTGTTCGGCATCATGATCGCCCAGGGCGCGGTCTGGTACTGCGGCTATTTCTACAGCCGCTTTTTCATGGAGCGGATCCTCAAGGTCGAGACCGCCACGGTCGACATGCTGATGCTGTGGCTGACGGTGGCCTCGGCCGGGCTCTACGTCTTCTTCGGCTGGCTGTCGGACAGGGTCGGGCGCAAGCCGGTGATGCTGTTCGGGATGATCCTGGCCCTGGTCGCCTTCTTCCCCGGCTTCCACGCCCTGACCAAGGCCGCCAACCCGGCCCTGGCCGAGGCCCAGGCTTCCGCGCCGGTGACCGTGGTGGCCGATCCCGCATCCTGCGCCCTGCAGTTCGACCCGGTCGGCAAGGCCGCCTTCGCCAGTTCCTGCGACATCGCCAAGAACGTGCTGTCCAACGCCGGCGTCTCCTACGCCAATGTCGAAGCCCTGCCGGGCGGCGTGGCGATGGTGCGGGTCGGCGCGACCGAGGTGGCGTCGGTCGAGGGCGAAGGCCTCTCGCCCGCCGCGCTCAAGGCCGCGCGGGCCGACGTCGAGACGCGCATCAAGACGGCCTTGGCTACCGCCGGCTATCCCGACCGGGCCGACCCCGCCCGGATGAACCTGGCGGCGATGTTCGCCATACTGATGGTCTTCATCGTCGCCGCCACGGCCCTGTACGGCCCACAGGCGGCGGCCCTGGTCGAGCTGTTCCCGACCCGGGTGCGCTATACGGCCATGAGCCTGCCCTACAACATCGGAACCGGCTGGGTCGGCGGCCTCCTGCCCGCGGCCAGCTTCGCCCTGGTGGCGGCCTCGGGGAATATCTATTTCGGCCTGTGGTATTCGGTCGCCTTCACCCTGGTCGCCGTCATCGTCAGCCTGCTGTGGCTGCCGGAAACGCGGGGGCGGGACCTGCATACGATCGGGAGCTGAGGCGTTATCGTCTCGGCATCCCACGGCGGAGACGAACCATGACCGACAAGACGGGCCGCAAGGCCGGCCTCGCCCTGCTGCGTGAGCACGCCCTCATCGCCGGCGAGCCCGTGACCTCGAAGAAACGCATCGCCGTCGACGATCCCGCCACCGACGAGATCCTCGGCCATGTGCCGAACCTCGGCGCCGAGGAGACGGAGCGCGCCATCCAGGCCGCCCACGACGCCTTCCCCGCCTGGTCGCGCTCCGATCCGCACCAGCGCGCCGCCGTCCTGCGCGAATGGGCCCGGCTGATCGACGACAACGCCGAGGGGCTCGGGGCCCTGATGGCGCTCGAGAACGGCAAGCCGTTCGAGGAGGCCAAGGGCGAGGTCGCCTACGCCAACAGCTTCATCAAATGGTTCGCCGGCGAGGCCGAACGCCTGATCGGGGAGACCCAGGACAGCCCGCTGGGCCACGTCATCCTGACCTTCCGCGAGGCGGTCGGCCCCTGCGCCTTCATCACCCCGTGGAACTTCCCCGCCGCCATGCTGACCCGCAAGCTGGGGCCCGCCCTCGCCGCCGGCTGCACCGCCGTGGTCAAGCCGGCCAGCCAGACGCCCTTCACCGCCATCGCCCTGGCCGAGCTGGCTTACAAGGCCGGCCTGCCCAAGGGCGTGCTCAGCGTCGTCACCGGCGACGCCGCGACCATCGGCGGCGTGCTGACGGCCTCGCCGCTGATCCGCAAGCTCAGCTTCACCGGCTCGACCCCGATCGGCCGGCTGCTGGCCGAGCAGTGCGCCCCGACCCTGAAGCGGGTGTCGATGGAGCTGGGCGGGGCCGCGCCGCTGATCGTCTTCGCCGACGCCGACCTCGACCACGCCGTGGCCGAGACCATCCGGGGCAAGTTCCGCAACTCGGGCCAGACCTGCGTCTGCCCCAACCGCGTCTACGTCGAGCGCTCCGTGGCCGACGACTACGCCCGCAAGCTGGCCGAGGCGGTGTCGAAGATTCCCGTCGGCGGCGCCTTCGAGCCGGGCGTCAAGGTCGGTCCGCTGATCGAGGACAAGGCCATCCGCAAGGTCCAGGACCATCTGGCCCTGACCAAGGCCTCGGGCGGCGAGGTGCTGACCGGGGGCGAGCCCCACGAACTCGGCGGCCGCTTCTTCCAGCCGACCGTGACCTTCGGCGGCGACGACGCCCTGTTCCGCCGCGAGGAGACGTTCGGCCCGCTGATCCCGGTCTTCCCCTTCGACACCGAGGAGGAGGTTCTGGACAAGGCCAACGACAGCGAGTTCGGCCTCGCCTCCTATGTCTTCACCCGCGACCTCGACCGGGCGTTGCGGATCGGCCGCCGCATCGAGGCGGGCATGTGCGGCGTCAACACCGGCATCATCTCCACCGCCGTCGCCCCCTTCGGCGGGGTCAAACAGTCCGGCTACGGCCGCGAGGGCTCAATCCACGGCATCGACGAATATGTCGACATCAAACAGGTGACCCTGGCGCTGCGCTAGACCGGCAGCGCCCCCCGCTTGACCACCGTCCGCATGGCCACGCTGGACGACACCCGCGTCACCCCCGGGATCCGCGTCAGCTCCCGAGAGTGCACCCGCTCAAGATCGTCGACGTCGCGCACCACCAGCCGCAGCAGATAGTCCGAGCCGCCGGTCATCAGATAGCATTCGACCACCTCGGGCACGGTCGAGACCGCCGTCTCGAAGGCGGTCAGCGACGCCTCCGCCTGGGACGACAGGGTCACGGTCACGAACACGCTGATCGGCAGGCCGACGGCGCGCTCGTTGATGATGGCGGTGTAGCGGCTGATCACCTCGGCCGCCTCCAGCGCCCGCAGCCGGCGCAGGCAGGCGCTCTCCGACAGGTTCACCGCCTTGGCCAGATCCGCGTTGGTCATCCGCCCGTCGCCCTGCAGGGCGCGGAGCATCTTGCGGTCGGTGTCATCGAGGGCGACAGCGGAAACAGTCTTCATGACGGGCCTCATTCGCAGATTCTGCGACTTTACGCCGTTCATACGATGAAAAGAACAGGAACCTGCGCAGCGACCCTCGCTAGATTGCCGCGCGACGCGAGGCCGCCACAGAGCGCGCCCGCACCCCGTCGGAAGAGGATCTCCCATGCGCGTCGGCGTCCCCACTGAAATCAAGAAGAACGAGCACCGCATCGGCCTGACCCCGACCGCGGTGCGCGAATACGTGGCCCACGGCCACACCGTCTCGGTCCAGCAAGGGGCGGGCCTCGGGGCCGGCTTCACCGACGACGACTACAGGAAGGTCGGCGCGAAGATCGTCGCCACCGCCGCCGAAATCTTCGCCTCCAACGACATGATCGTGAAGGTCAAAGAGCCGCAGAAGGTCGAGTGGGAAATGCTCCGCGAGGACCAGATCCTGTTCACCTACCTGCACCTCGCGCCCGATCCCGAGCAGACCAAGGGCCTGCTGGCCTCGAAATGCGCCGCCATCGCCTATGAGACCGTCACCGACGACCGCAAGGGCCTGCCGCTGCTGGCCCCGATGTCCGAAGTCGCCGGCCGCATCGCTGTCTTCTCGGCCGCCGAGACCCTGCTCAAGCACAACGGCGGCATGGGCCTGCTGTTCTGCGGCGTCCCCGGCGTGGCCCCGGCCCGCGTGCTGGTGCTGGGCGGCGGCGTCGTCGGCCTCAACGCCGCCCGCATGGCCATGGGCCTCGGCGCCGAAGTGGTCGTGCTCGAGCGCTCGATCCCGCGCATGGCCTATATCGACGAGGTCACCCAGGGCCGCGTCATCACCCGCTATTCCTCGATCAACGCGATCGACGAGGAGATGGTCAAGGCCGACGTCATCATCGGCGCCGTGCTGGTCCCGGGCGCCGAGGCGCCCAAGCTGATCAAGCGCGAAGACCTGAAGGCGATGAAGCCCGGCTCGGTGCTGGTCGACGTCGCCATCGACCAGGGCGGCTGTTTCGAGACCTCGAAGGCCACCACCCACGAGGACCCGACCTACGTCATCGACGGCGTGGTCCACTACTGCGTCGCCAACATGCCGGGCGCCGCCCCCCGCACCTCGTCCGAAGCCCTGAACAACGCCACCCTGCCGTTCGGCCTGGCCCTCGCCGACAAGGGCCTCGAGGCCCTGCGCGAGAACCCGCACCTGGCCCGCGGCCTCAACGTCCTCAAGGGTGAGATCACCTATCCGGCGGTGGCCGAGGCGATGGATATGCCGTGGAGCGATCCGTACGGCGTGTGGGCGAAGGCGTAAGAACGCGTCCCTCTCCCCTTGCGGGAGAGGGAGACCGCACACGGCGGCGCAGCCGTCGTTCTTGTGCGGTCGGGTGAGGGGTCTCTCGCTGCATCCGGCGCGACCCCTCATCCGTCTCGCTTCGCGAGCCACCTTCTCCCGCAAGGGGAGAAGGACGGCGCAGTGCCTGTAATTCGCCGCGCTTTTCCTACATAAGCCCGCGATGAAGTTTCTCGACCAGGCCAAGATCTATATCCGTTCCGGCAACGGCGGGGCGGGCGCCGTCTCGTTCCGGCGCGAGAAATTCATCCCCAACGGCGGCCCGGACGGCGGCGACGGCGGCAATGGCGGCAACGTCTGGATCACCGCGGTCGAAGGGCTGAACACCCTGATCGACTACCGCTACCAGCAACATTTCAAGGCCCAGACCGGCATCCACGGCATGGGCCGCCAGATGCACGGAGCCAAGGGCGAGGACGTCATCCTCAAGGTCCCGGTCGGCACCCAGGTGCTGGACGACGACAAGGAGACCGTGCTGCTCGACATGGACGTCGCCGGCAAGACCGAACTGCTGCTCAAGGGCGGCAACGGCGGCTGGGGCAATGTCCGCTTCAAGGGCCCGTCCAACCAGGCGCCCACCTACGCCAACCCCGGCCAGGAAGGTCAGGAGCGCTGGATCTGGCTGCGGCTGAAACTGATCGCCGACGTCGGCCTCGCCGGCCTGCCCAACGCCGGCAAGTCCACCTTCCTCGCCGCCGCCTCGGCCGCCCGGCCGAAGATCGCCGACTATCCCTTCACCACCCTGGTGCCCAACCTCGGCGTCGTCGACCTGTCGGCCACCGAGCGGTTCGTCATCGCCGACATCCCCGGCCTGATCGAGGGCGCCCACGAAGGGGCCGGCATCGGCACCCGCTTCCTCGGCCACGTCGAGCGCTCGGGCTGTCTGATCCACCTGATCGACGGAACCCAGGACGATGTGGCGAAGGCGTATCGCATCATCCGCCACGAGCTGGAGGCCTATGGCGCCGGCCTCGCCGACAAGCCCGAGGTGCTGGCCCTGAACAAGATCGACGCCCTGACCCCCGAGGCGCGCGAGGAGAAGGCCGCCGAGCTGGAGGCCGTGGCCGGCCGCCGCCCCATGCTGGTCTCCGGCGTCTCCGGCGAGGGCGTCACCGAACTGCTGCGCGCCGCTTGGACCGAGGTCCGCAGGGACCGCGGCGAGGTCGCCCCCGCCGAGACCGACGAGACCGTGGTCGAAACCCCGGGAGGCTGGGCGCCGTGACCCTCTCCGGTCCGCCCCTCGCCGCGACCGCCATCGCCGCCGCCGACCGGATCGTGATCAAGATCGGCTCGTCCCTGCTGGTGGATCGCAAGACCAATGCGGTCGATCTGGCCCGGCTGCGCGGCTTCGCCGCCGACATCGCCGGCTTCGTGGCCGAGGGGAAACAGGTGCTCGTCGTGTCCTCGGGCGCGGTCGCCCTGGGCCGCCGCCGGCTGGGCAGCCGGGCGCGCGGCCCCGGTCTTGAGAGAAAGCAGGCCGCCGCCGCCGCCGGACAGTCGATGCTGATGCACGCCTGGGAGTCGGTGTTCGACCAGCACAACATCATCGTCGCCCAGATCCTGCTGACCCGCGACGACACCGAGACGCGGCGCCGCTGGCTCAACGCCCGCGCCACGGTCGGCGCCCTGCTGGACATGGGCGCGGTGCCGATCGTCAACGAGAACGACACCATCGTCACCGACCAGATCAAATACGGCGACAACGACCGGCTGGCCGCGCGCGTGGCCCAGATGATCAGCGCCGACCTGCTGATCCTGCTGTCGGACGTCGACGGCCTCTACACCGCCGATCCCCGGGTCGACCCCGACGCCGAGCACATCCCCTATATCGAGACCCTGACGCCCGAGATCGAGGCCATGGCCACCGGCGCCAACGCCGAGGCCGGGGTCGGCACGGGCGGCATGGCCACCAAACTGATGGCGGCGCGCATCGCCGCCGAAGCCGGCTGCGCCACCCTGATCGCCCAGGGCAAGCCCAAGACGCGCAACGCCCCGACGCTGGAAGAGGGCCGCCGCTGCACCCTGATCGCCCCCGCCACCACGGTAAAGGCGGCCTACAAACAGTGGATCGGCGGTTCGCTGGCCACCCGGGGCCGCCTGACCATCGACAAGGGATGCGCCCGGGCGCTGGCGGCCGGCAAATCCCTTCTGGCCGTCGGCATCACCGCCAGTGAAGGCGATTTCGGCAAGGGCGATCCGGTCGAGATCTTCAATGAGAAGGGCGTCGAGATCGCCCGCGGCCTGGTCCGCTACGACGACAACGATGTGTCGAAGATCATGGGCGTCCGCTCCGCCGGACTGAAGGCGGCGCTGGGATATCCGGGCGGTCCGGTGGTGATCCACGCCGACGATCTGGCCCTGCGCGAAACCGCCGGCCCTTGAAACCTGAGGCGCGGACGCGACCTTAAGAGGATGACCATGACCCAGGACGCCCCCGCCCCGACCGCCGATTCCACCCTCGAAGCCGAGATGCTGGCCATGGGCCGCCGCGCCCGCGCCGCCGCCCGCACCCTGGCCCTCGCCGGCCCCGAGACCCGGACGAAAGCCATCGCCGGCATGGCCTCGGCCCTGCGCGCCCGTTCGGAACAGGTGCTCGCCGCCAACGCCGCCGACCTCGACGACGCCCGCGCCAAGGGCATGGCCCTTGCCATGATGGACCGCCTCGCCCTCGACCCGAAACGGCTTCAGGGCGTGGTCGGCGCGCTGGAATCGATCGCCGCCATTCCCGACCCGGTCGGCGTCGAGACGGCGCGCTGGACGCCGGAAAACGGTCTCGACATCGCCAGGGTGCGGACCCCCCTCGGCGTGCTGGCCATCATTTACGAGAGCCGCCCCAACGTCACCGCCGACGCCGCCGCCCTCGCCGTGCGCGCCGGCAACGCCGTCATCCTGCGCGGCGGCTCGGAATGCCTGCGCTCCAACCTCGCCATCCACGAGGCCCTGGTCGAGGGTCTGGTCTCGGCCGGCCTGTCGCCCGACACGGTGCAGATCGTGACCACCCGCGACCGCGCCGCCGTCGGCCACATCCTCACCGGCCTCGACGGGTCGATCGACCTGCTGATCCCGCGCGGCGGCCGCTCGCTGGTCGAGCGGGTCAAGACCGAGGCCCGCGTCGCCGTCCTCGGCCATCTGGAGGGCGTCAATCACGTCTATGTCCACGCCAGCGCCGATCCCGACATGGCCCGCGCCGTGGCGGTGAACGCCAAGATGCGCCGCGTCTCCGTCTGCGGGGCCGCCGAGACCCTGCTGATCGACCGCGCCGTCGCCGATACGCTGTTGCCGCTGATCGCCCGCGACCTGACGGACGCCGGCTGCGAACTGCGCGCCGACCCCGCCGCCCGCGCCCTGGTTCCGCAGGCGACGGCCGCCAATGACGACGACTGGGCGACCGAATATCTGAAGCCGATCCTGGCGGTGAAGGTCGTCGACGGCATGGACGAGGCCCTCGCACACGTCGCCCGCTACGGCTCGGGCCATACGGAGTCGATCGTCGCCTCCGACGAATCCGCCATCGAACGCTTCCTCGCCGAGGCCGACGCCGGCATCGTCCTGGCCAACGCCTCGACCCAGTTCGCCGACGGCGGCGAGTTCGGTTTCGGCGGCGAAATCGGCATCTCCACCGACCGCCTCCACGCCCGCGGCCCCGTCGGCGCCGAACAGCTGACCAGCTTCAAATACGTCATCCGCGGTCAGGGCCAGACCCGGCCCTGACCGCCGGGGAACACCCTGCCGCCCCGGTCGCTTCCTTCGTGAAAGGGAGCCCCCTCCATGACCGACAAGAACCAGACCGAAGGCCGCGACGACAACGGCGCCATTCCGCCCGGCAAGCCCGACGCCTCGACCTCCGACGCGGCCGTAAAGCGCAACGGCGAGCGCGAGCGGCGCAGCGCCGGCCCGGATGGTCCCGACGCCACGGAAGTGGGCGACACCTTCAAGACGCAGCCCGGCTGAACGTCCGCGACAGCGGGCCGCCGCCGTGTTAGGGCGCTCGTGAGCATAAGTCGCCCGAGCCCCGCGAGCCCGCCTTGACCTTCTTCCACGCCGGTCCCGCGCCGCGAGCCTCCGGCCCCCGACCCGGGGGCCTGCGCGACGGCCTCGATCTCCAGCCCGGCCTGCGCGTCGGCCTGTTCGGCGGCTCGTTCAACCCGGCCCACGACGGCCACGCCCACGTCGCCGAGACGGCCCTGCGGCGGCTGGACCTCGACCGGGTGGTCTGGCTGGTGTCGCCCCAGAACCCGCTCAAGGACCCCGCCGGAACCGCCCCGCTGGCCGAGCGGATGGCCTCGGCCCGCATCGCCGCCGCCCAGGCCGCGTCCGGGCCGTCGATGATCGTGTCCGACGTCGAGAGCCGCATCGGCACGCGCCGGACCATCGACACCCTGCGCGCCCTGACCGCCCGCCATCCCGGCGTGCGCTTCGTCTGGCTGATGGGGTCCGACAATCTGGCCAGCTTCCACCGCTGGCGCGGCTGGACCGACATCATGCGGCTGATGCCGGTGGCGGTGATCGCCCGGCCCGGCTCCGAACTGGACAGCCGCACCGCTCCCGCCGCCGCCCGTTTCGCCGCCGCCCGCGTTCCGGCGTCCCGCGCCCGCCTGCTGCCGGATCTGGAAGCCCCCGCCTGGACCCTGCTGAACGCCCCGCTGAACCACCGCTCCTCGACCGCGCTGCGGGCGGCGGCGCAGGCGGACGCGTGACGCCCCGACCCGTCTGTGCTAGGCTGCCGCTTTAGTAATCTCCTCGGAGCCCTCCGCTGACCCCCTCGCCCGCGCACGATGCGCAAGACAGCGCCGTCTCGAACACGGCGCACGAGATGGACCCGATCGCGCCCATCCACTCCGAAGACGGTCCGCAGGCCCCCCTCCCCGTCGGCTCCAACGCTCTGGAACAGGCTGTTCTGTCGCGCCTCGACGACGACAAGGCCCAGGACATCGTCCTCATCGACCTGAAGGGCAAAAGCCCCATGGCCGACACCATGATCATCGCCTCCGGCCGTTCGCACCGTCACGTCGGCGCCCTGGCCGATCACCTGCAGCGCACGCTGAAGGAACAGGGTCTGGGCAAGGTCAAGGTCTCGGGCCTGCCGCACTGCGACTGGGTGCTGCTCGACGCCGGCGACGTCATCGTTCACCTGTTCCGCCCCGAAGTCCGCGCCTTCTACAACATCGAGAAGATCTGGTCGGTCGACAGCGGTCACCGCGTCGACGCCCGCGCCTGATCTGAGCGCATGAAGCTGGCCGTCATCGCCATCGGCAAGCCGGGGCGCGGACCGGAAGCCACGCTGGCCGCCGACTACGCCGAACGCGCCACCCTCGCCGGCCGCGCGCTCGGCCTCGGCCCCCTCGAACTGGTCGACCTCGAAGCCCGCAAGCCCGGCAAGACGGCCGAGGCCGAGCTGGTCCTCAAGGCCGCCGAGGGCGCGCATCTGATCGCCTGCGACGAGCGCGGCAAGACCTTCTCCAGCCGCGCCTTCGCCGACCATATCGCCCTGCTGCGGGACCGCGGCGAGCGGCGGCTGGCCTTCGCCATCGGCGGGGCCGACGGGCTGGACGACAGCGTCCGCGCCGCCGCCGCCTCGACCCTCGCCTTCGGCCCCCAGACCTGGCCGCACGCCCTGGCCCGGGCCATGCTGGCGGAACAGCTGTATCGCGCCGTGACCATCCTGGCCGGATCGCCCTATCATCGCGACTGATGCGTCCGCTGGTCCTGATCCTGTGTCTGAGTCTGACGGCGTTGCCGGTGGGCGCCGCCGCGCCCGTGACGGATGTGGCGCGGCTTCAGGCCGAGTTCCGCGACGAACAGGCCCGCGCCCGCCGCCTGCGGGCCGACGGGACCGACGTCGTGGTCGGCTGCGTGGAGACGCACGGACGCGAGGAGACGACGACACTGCTCCAGGGCCTGGAGGTGCTGCCCCGGCGCGCCGTGGAGCGCCACGGCGAGCTGCTGCAGGAGTTCGACCTGGACGGCGCGCTGGCGCGCAAGCCCGCCGTGCTGATCCTGGACGAGCTGGCGCACGCGAACGTCGAGGGGGGCCGCCATCCGAAGCGCTGGCAGGACGCGCTCGAGCTGCTCGAGGCCGGGATCGAGGTCTGGACGACGCTCAACGTGCAGCACGTGGAGAGCCTGAACGACGTCGTCGCGCAGATCACGTTCGTGCGGGTCCGCGAAACGGTGCCCGACGCCGTGCTCGATAGCGCGGACGAGCTCGAGCTGGTCGACCTGCCGCCGGAACAACTCCTGGAGCGGTTCCGCGAGGGGAAGGTGTACCTGCCGGAGCCGGCGCGCCGCGCGGCGGACAGCTTCTTTCGCCGCGGCAACCTGCTGGCGCTCCGCGAGCTGGCGCTGCGCCGGACCGCGGAGCGGGTCGACGCCGAGGTCTCGGCCTATCGGCACGAGCACCGGATCGGCACGACCTGGCCGGCCGGAGAGCGCATCCTGGTCTGCGTCGGGCCGAGCCCGACCTCCGGGAGCCTGATCCGCGGCGGGCGGCGCATGGCGGCCGGGCTGCGCGCGCCGTGGATCGCGGCCTACGTGGAAGCGCCGGGCGCGTTCGCGATGACCGGACCGGACCGCGATCGCCTGCACGCGAACCTGCGGCTGGCCGAGTCGCTGGGCGGGGAGGTCGTGCGGCTGACCGGGGCAAGCGCGAGCGGGGAGATCCTGCGCTACGCGCGCGAGCACAACGTGACGCGCATCGTCGTGGGCAAGCCGACGCACCGGCGGTGGCGCGACGTCCTGCGCGGCTCGTTCGTCTCCGAGCTGGTGCGGGGCAGCGGGACGATCGAGGTGCACTTCATCGCCGGGGACCAGGGCGAGGCGGGGAAGGCCCCCGCGCGACCCGCGGCGGCGGACCGGCGCATCGACTGG
>NZ_JAVHLH010000380.1 GCF_031082345.1 Brevundimonas sp.
ACTATCCGCTGGCGGTGGCCAACGCCGTGATGGGATCGGGCCAGAACGGGCGGCTGTTCCAGGAGGTCCGGGCCAAGCGCGGGCTGAGCTACGGCGCCTATTCCACGCTCGGCGCCCGGGCCGAGGGCGGGGCCCTGATCGCCTCGACCCAGACCAAGAATGAGAGCGCCGCCGAGGTGGTCGGGCTGGTCCTGGCCGAGTTCGACCGACTGGCTGCGGAGCCGGTGGCGGACGCCGAGGTGACCAACCGCGAGACCTTCATCACCGGCGGCTTCCTGCGCTCGCTGGAGACCACCGGCGGGCTGGGCGGCCAGCTGGCCGCGGCGGTGATCGACGGCCTGCCGCTGTCGGAGATCGAGACCTATCCGGGCAAGATCGCCGCCACAACGCCCGACAGCCTGCGCGAGGCGGCGAGGATCGTCAGCGCGGAGGACGCCATCGTGGTGGTGGTCGGCCAGGCGGAGATGTTCATCGACGACCTGCGGGCGGCCCATCCGGACGTGGTGGTGATTCCGGCGGCGGAGCTGGACCTGAACAGTCCGACGCTGGGGCTGATGCAGGTGCGGACGGCGGAGTAGGGCGCTTTCCTCCCCGTTCGCGTAGCGAATGGGGAGGGGGACCGCGAAGCGGTGGAGGGGCTGGTTGAGGCGGTCTCGCTACCTCTTGGCCGCGGCCGCGCGGATGCCCGCAAGGACGCCTTCCAGATTGTCGCGGATGGAGAGGGCCGGATAGCGCAAGACGGAAACGCCCTGCGCCCTGAGCCAATCGGTCCGCCGTTGATCATGCGCCATCTGCTCGGGTGTGCCGTGAACGGCGCCGTCAACCTCCACGGCCAGCCTTGCCGAGGCGCAATAGAAGTCGAGAATGTAAGGGCCGATCGAATGCTGCCGCCGGAACTTGAGTCCGTCCAGCCTGTGGCCCCTCAGGCAGCGCCAGAGGCGGGCTTCCGGGGGCGTGAGCCGGCGGCGCATCCGGGCGGCGCGCTGATAGATGATCGGTTCTGAAGCCACCAGCCCCTCCACCGCTTCGCGGTCCCCCTCCCCATTGCTGCGCAACGGGGAGGAAAAGCCAGAGGGAGCCTATCCTGGGTTGATCAGCGTCCCCGGAACGCCGCGATCGCGTCCACCGTCTTGCGGACCTGTGTCTCGATCGCCGCCCAGTCGCCGGCCTTGACCGCCGCGTCGGTGATCAGTTTCGAGCCCATGCCGGCGGCGACGATGCCGGAGCCGAACCATCTGGCGATGGAGGCCTCGTCGGGGTCGACGCCGCCGGTGGGCATGATCTTGGTCCACGGCATGGGGCCGAGCACGGCCTTGACGAAGTCGGGGCCGCCGACGCTGGCGCCGGGGAACAGTTTGACGATCTCGCAGCCCAGTTCGTGGGCCTGGCCGATCTCGGTGACGGAGCCGCAGCCCGGGAAATACGCCGCCATGCGCCGGTTGCAGACGCGGGCGACCTCGGGGACGAGGCAGGGGCTGACCACGAAGCGGGCCCCGCGGTTCAGGTAGAGGGCGGCCGTGCCGGCGTCGATGACCGAGCCGATGCCGAGGACGACGTCCGGGTCGGTCATCTGCAGCTCGCGGGCGATGTCGCCGAACAGGTCGACGGCGAAGTCGCCGCGGTTGGTGAACTCGATGACCCGGACGCCGCCGCGGGCGCAGGCGCGGATGACCTCGAGGCAGACGTCCGCGTCCGGGTGGTAGAAGACCGGAGCCACGCCCTGCGCTTCGAGGGCGGTGAGGACGGCGAGGCGGTCGTGGCGCATGGAAGTCTCCCTGATCGGTCC
>NZ_JAVHLH010000381.1 GCF_031082345.1 Brevundimonas sp.
GTCATTGGGCGCGCCGCTGGGTCTGCGACGGATCGGCCAGGCGGGTCACATTGGCGGCCGGCGGGGCCGGCGCGGCGCTCTTCGGGGTGGCCGCCCGCATCCGCTCGAGCACCTCCTCGCGCGGTCCCTCCATCTGGACCACCCCCTCGCGCATCATCAGCAGGCGGTCGACCCGCGCCAGCACCCCGGCCCGGTGGGCGATGATGACCACGGATCCGCCCCGGGCGGCGGCGCCCAGGATCGCCTGCATCAGCGCCGCCTCGCCCTCCTGGTCGAGGTTGGAGTTCGGTTCGTCCAGCACCAGCAGAACCGGGTCGCGATACAGCGCCCGCGCCAGCGCCACGCGCTGCGCCTGTCCCGCCGAAAGCCCGTGGCCGAACGGGCCGAGCACGGTGTCATATCCGTTCGGCAGTCTCAGGATCAGCTCGTGAGCCCCCGCCGCCATGGCGGCCTTGACCGCGTCGCGGTCGGCGGTCTCCTGATCCACGCCGGTCGAGGTGGCGAAGCGCGAGATATTGTCCTTGATCGAGCCCGCGAACAGGCTCGGAACCTGCGGCAGATAGCCGATCCAGCGAGCCAGCTCGTCGCCTTCCCGGGCCTCGTACTCGGCCCCGTCCAGACGCACGGAGCCCGCCTGCGGTTTCAGCGCGCCGGCGATGACCCGGGCGAGGGTGGTCTTGCCCGAACCGCTGGCTCCCACCACCCCCAGGGTCTGGCCGGGCTTCAGGGTGAAGCTGACCGAGCGCAGCTGGGGCGACTCCGTCTCCGGGAATTTCACCGACACGCCCTCGACCTGCAGCTTGCCCTTCGGGTCCGGCAGGGCGGTCCGCTCCCGCTCCACCGCCGCGGTGCTGGCGAACAGCTCTGTCATGGTCTTCCAGCTCGTCGCCGCCTGAACCAGGGTCGGCCAGACCCCGACCAGTGTCTCGATCGGCGCAACGGCCCGGCTCAGCAGCACCGACGAGGCGATGATGGCCCCGGGGGATATATCGCCCCGCACCGCCAGCAGGGCGGCGAGGCCGAGCGCGGCCGACTGCAGCACCAGCCGCAGGAATTTGATCGCGCCGGTGTAGCGGCCGCCGGTCAGCTGGGCGTCGGCCTGCGCGGCCGTGGCGTTGCGGCGTTGCTCGATCTGACGGGCGATCGAGGACTGGCGCATGCCCAGCGCCCGCACGACCTCCGACTGGCCGGCGACGGCTTCCTGGGCGGAGTAGGCGCTGTTCTGCGACTGGATGGCCTTGCTGAGACGCGGACGGGTGTCGCGCTCGTTCAACCAGGCGAGGCTGAACAGGATCAGTCCGCCGACCAGCGTCAGGGCTCCGATGGCCGGGTGCAGCAGGAAACAGCATCCCAGGTAGATCGGCGTCCACGGCGCGTCGAACAGAGCCAGCATGCCCTGGCCGCCTATGGCCCCGCGTACGTTGTCGAACTCTCGCAGGGCCTGGGTGTTGGGCGCCTTGGCCTGCAGATCCATGACCCGGGCCAGCACCTTGCCGGACAACATCCGGTCCAGCCTCAGCCCGGCCCTGAGCATCAGCCGCCCGCGCAGCCAGTCCAGCCCGGCCAGGGCGGCCAGGGCGAAGACCGCGACAATGGTGATCAGCGCCAGGGTCGTCAGTCCGCCGGTCGGCACGACCCGGTCGTAGACCTGCATCATGTAGATGGTCGGGGTCAGGTAGAGCAGGTTCACCAGCGCCGAGAACACGGCCGCCCAGATGAAGTGGCTCCGGCACGCCTTCAGCGCCTCGGCCAGGGGCTCCGTGCCCGGTTTGCTGGGA
>NZ_JAVHLH010000382.1 GCF_031082345.1 Brevundimonas sp.
CGGAGAATCTAATGACCCACGCCCCACTGAGCGAGCTGATGCGCCAGCACGAACTCGACTTCTTCGCCCCGGCCGACTGCGCGCCCGCTGCGCGTCCGCTGGGTCGGGCCCGACTGCTGATCCTCGCCTGTTCCTCGTCCAAGGCCGAGGGCGATGGCCTCGCAGCTCGGGACCGCTATACCGGCCCGCTGTGGCAGACCTTGAAGGCCGCGGACCCGGACGGGTCTCTGGCCCACGTCGCGTTCCTGTCCGCCCGTTACGGATTCGGCCACGCCCGGGATCCTCTGCCGCACTACAACACGGTTCTGACGGCGAAAACCGCAGACACCATGATCGAGCGCGGGCTGGGCGGCTTCTATCCGAACTATGACCTCTCGTTCCGCACCCAGGGCGCGCGCGATCGGCACCTCGCTAACCGCGAACGGCTGCGGACCGCAGGCGGCGTAATCGCGCGCCTCGTTCGCGAGGCCGGCTGCGCCTTTGAGGACGTCGCGATCTGCGGCGGAAAGGAATACGTCCGGGTTGCTGAGGCCTTTGTCTCTGAGATGACCGACCACAACTTCATCGCGGGCGGGGCGACTGTGACCATCATCAACGACCAGATCGGCTACATGCGCGCCAAGCTCCGGCGCTGGCTCTCCGAGCACTGAGGGTGGGGGACGTTCCCGGGCTTGGCGCCCGGCTGGCCTTCGGCCTCGCGGGCGCTTGCGCCTGGTCACCGCCGACACAGCGCTGGCGACGGCCTCGCTACGCGCGCCCCTCCCTATGGGTCGAGGCGACGGCCTGCCCGGCGCTGGGGCGCAGGGCCTGACGAAGGGCGGGGGAGATGCCGCGGGCCTGCCGGACCCGGGCAGCGGCCCGTAGGAGCGTGCTGGGAGACGGTCTGGTCCGTTCGGGGCGGTGCAGCGCCGAGAACGCTCGGGACCGCTGCTGACGGGGCTCAGGAGGCGGAATAGCGGACATTTGCTGTCGAGGTACACGAACCGGCCGGGGCGGGTCTCGGGCGCTCCCGTGATTTCCGGCCTGCGGGTTCCGCGATCAATCACGCCCAGGAGGGGCGGGGTCGCCGCACGCTCAACGGCTGCGCCGTCCTCCACTCCGTTTCGGCCCTTCGGGTGCGCGTCCGGCTCATACCCCGCCTGACGAGGGGCGTGATCGCGGGACACCCCGCGAGCCAGCCGGATCACCTGGCTGGGAGCTGGAGAACCAAGATGCCCCGACCCGATATGTCGATCATCGCACAACAGCTGCAGATGCAGCGCGCCTCCATCATCGCCGCCTTCAAGAGCCTGTCGGGCAGCGAGCGCATGGCGCAGGCCAGCAGCTACGCCGAGGCCGAGGCCGAGGGCCAGGCGATCTTCCACCCCTTCCACCTGTGCTTCGACGGCGCGCGGGGCCCGGTCCAATGACCGGCGCTTCGCTGCGTCCCGTCAAATGGCACTTCGACGATTCACCCGTTTGGGACGGCTTTGCTCACGGCACCGCCTGGAACGGTTGGGCTGACATCAGCATCACGCCGGAGGTCCAGGCCGCCGTCGCGCTCTGGCTCGATGATAACTCCGATAGCGTGGACGACTGGCGCGCCCTGCAACCGGGTCCGGACGGCCTGATCGACCTGTCCGGGGGACACACCCCCAACATCGATGAGGACGCCACCGCGTGCGCCGCCTTGGGGCGGGCTCTGGAACTGTTGACCGGCTTGGTCACCTCGCTCTCCGCCCGGTTCGTCGTGCGTCTGAAGGAGACGCTGACGACTGACC
>NZ_JAVHLH010000383.1 GCF_031082345.1 Brevundimonas sp.
CGAAGCGGCCGGCGCGCCCTCGCCTGCGTGCCGCTGAAGGTTGGCGTGAACCTCCGCGATCGTCGCCGGGCGACCGCCGCGGTAGAAGATCGAGCGGTTCGCCAAGGCGGCCGAGGGGAAGATCGACGCCGCGCTGGCGCCCGGCCGGCGCTCCATGGCCTCCATCAGCTGGGCCGCCCCGGCCGGCCCGAGGAAGTGCGCCGCATACAGGTCTCCGGCTCCCGGCTCGCGCCCGGTCCGGCCGCGCAGATAGGCGGCGTTGGAGGCGGTCAGCTCCGCCGCCATGGTCGAGGCCGCCTGGGGATCGAAACGCAGGTCCAGCACGACATTGCGCGCCGAGCCGTCCACCCGCCAGCGACCGTCCGAGCCCCGGTGAATCAGGTCTGCGTACTGGCCATAGCCGTGCTTGGCCCCGTGCGTCTTGACCGTCCCCAGCCAGGTCTGCTCGATGAACTGGAACAGCCCGGCCGCGGACGAGGTCCGGGCCTTGGCGGACGGGTTCATGGCGCTCTCGCGCCGCGCCGTCTTGATCAGGAAATCAGCGTCCACGCCTGTGGCGTTGGAGGCGCGCCGGATCGCCGCCTCGACTCCGCCAGAGGATGGAATCGCTCCGATGTTCATACCCATGACGCTGCGGCTTCGTGGTTAATCAAACCCTAACAGCACAGACGCCGTCCACAGACGCTTAACCTTTGCCGCACCCGTCCCTCGTGTCGGTTTCATGGCGAAGCTCGCCCAACACTTGCCCCAACGTAAGCGCTCAACTTGGCCGTGGGACGCTGCGGGGGCGGCGAACGACAGGGATGAACGGCCATGATGATCAGAACCGCGGGCGGCCCCGGACTGGTGAGCCCCTTCGACTACAACGAGCGCCGGACGCCGCGCTTCACCCGAACGACCTGGATCGCGGTGGCGGTGGTCGCCGCCGGCCACGTCGGACTGGGGGCGGCCCTCTACTACCAGCGGTTCGAGATGACCGTCCCGGCCGAGACTCCGACCGTGCGACCGACGATCGTCCAACTGGTCCGGCCGAAGCCGCCCGAGCCACTGCCCGCCCCGGCCCAGCCGCAGGCGCCCAACACGCTGGTCAATGAACTCCCGGCCCCGCCCGCAACGGACAATGTGCTCCCGATCATCCAGGGCGAGACGGTCGCCACAGGCCCCACCATCAGCACCATCGAAAAGTCTCCCGAGCCCATTGAGAGTGCTCCGGCGGCTACGACCCCGCCGCGCGCCCCCGCGGTGATCACCAGCCCGAGCTGGATCCGGCAGCCGTCCGCGGACCAGCTGATGCGGGCCTATCCCGACCGCGCCCTGCGGGCCGAGGTCGGCGGGCTGGCGACGGTGAACTGCCTCGTGCAGCCGAACGGCCGGGTGGCGGACTGCAACCTGACCAGCGAAACTCCCGGCGGCTACGGCTTCGGGCGGGCGGCGCAGGGCCTGACGCGGCATTTCCAGATCAGCCCGCGCACGGTCGACGGCGCCGCGGTGGGGTCGCGGGTCAACATCGCCATCCGCTTCAATCCTCCGGCGGACTGATCAGCCGAATCTGAGCGGATCGAGGGGCGCCGCGTCCGAGGTCGGCGGGCGGCCCTCGATCCCGTCGGCGACGACCTGGGCGACCAGAGGGCCGAGCAGCCAGCCGTTGCGGCGCGGCGCGAGCGCCAGGAACAGGCCGGGCTGCGCCGAGGGGCCCGCCAGCGGCAGGCCGTCGGCGACCGCCCCGCGAACCCCGACC
>NZ_JAVHLH010000384.1 GCF_031082345.1 Brevundimonas sp.
CCCTTCTCCCTCAAGGGGAGAAGGGACCGGCCTGGCCAGATCAGTTCTGCGGCGTCGTCGTCGTCACCACGGCGGTCCCGCTCGGAGCCGGGGCCGGAACCTCGCGCTCGATGATCACCGGGCTGACGGCGCGGGCTTCGGCGGCGCGGGCCTCGCTGGCGGCGCGGGCGGCTTCGGCTTGCGAACGGGCCGCGTCGGCGCGGGCGATGTCGACGCTGGCCTGGGCGCCGGCGACCTGCCCCTGGACCAGGGCCTGGTCCGCCTGGGCCTGGGCCTCCACGGCGTCGAGTTGCGCGTCGAGCAGGGCTTCGTCGGTCTGGGGCGCGCCGCCCCGGGCGAACAGGATCCACAGCACCGCCAGCAGCACGAGGGCGCCGAGGATGCCGGCGATCCACCAGCCGGTGTTGGACTCGCGCACCACGACCGTCTCGACGGTCTCGGTGTAGCCGGGCTCAACCGTGCGGATGACCTCGACGGTTTCGGTGTTCGGGTTGTTCGGATCGTACTGGGTCACGGGGCAGTCTCCATTGAACTGCCGCAACGGCTCCGGTTGAGGTCCGTTCCGCCGTTAACCCACCCGCCTCAGAACGAGGGCGCTCCAGGCGTCGCGGCGGATGCGGCGCTCCAGCACAAACCCGCGCGACAGATAGGCGGCCGTGACCCGGCGTTCCTGGGTGCGCAGCAGGCCCGACAGGATGGCCACGCCACCCAGCGCGAGGGCCTCCTTGATGTCCTGGGACAGGCTGACCAGCGGCGGGGCGAGGATGTTGGCGAAGACCAGATCGTAGGGCCCCTGCCCCCGCACCTTGCGGTCGTTGAGGCCGAAGGCGTGGACGAAACGGGCGTTGGCCAGGTTCAGCTTCGCATTCTCGTTGGCGATGCGGACCGAAGGCTCGTCAATGTCGGTGCCGACCGCCACCCTCGAGCCGGTCTTGGCCGCCGCGATGGCGAGAATGCCGGTGCCGCAGCCGACGTCGAGAACCCGCTCGAACCGCTCGCGCTTCAGCAACTCGTCGAAGGCCAGCAGGCAGCCGACCGTGGTGCCGTGATGGCCGGTGCCGAAGGCGGCGCCGGCGTCGATCTTGAGGTTGACGGTGTTGCGGGGCACGGCCCCCTCGTCGTGGGCGCCGTAGACGAAGAAGCGGCCGGCCCGCACCGGCGGCAGGCCGGACAGGGACATGGCCAGCCAGTCGGCGTCGGCCAGCTTCTCGACGATGACCGTCAGCCCGTCGTGCGCCTTCAGCCGCGCCTCGATGCCGCGCACGTCGTCTTCATCATTGGGAAAGGCGTCGATCCGCCATATGCCCCGGTCCTCGTCTTCCTCGAGGATCGAATAGGTGGCGCCCTCCAGCAACGGGTCGGAATCCAGAGACATGGCGGCGGCCTCGGCGATCGCTCGCGGGCCCCTCGCTATTATTTGAACTGCGGACTCGGACATTTCTCAAACACCGCTATCATTGCGAATCGAGGCGCGCGCTGGCGTGCGCTCCGCCGCCAGCATCAACCAACTGAACCGAGGGGTCGGGGAAACCATGGCTAAAGCACCGTCCAAGCCGAGCACCGCCAAACCGAAGGCGGCGACCGCCGCTTCCAAGCCGAAACCGGCGGCAAAGTCGAGCGCCGCGAAGCCCGCCGCCGCCAAGACTCCCGCAAAAGCCGCCGCGCCCAAGCCGGCGGCGGCGAAAAAGCC
>NZ_JAVHLH010000385.1 GCF_031082345.1 Brevundimonas sp.
CGCTTCGCGGTCCCCCTCCCCCAGGGGGGGAGGACTCCCGGGCAGCCGCCAGCTTGGCCAGCACCCGGCCCCGCCCCTTCGCCAGCGCGTGGATCACCCCCCGGAACGTCGCCACCTCCTGCTCCGAGAACCCCGCCCGGCCCAGCATCACCCGCAGGTTCTGGCTCATCGACGGCTTCTTCTCGGGCGGATGGAAGAAGCCGCCCTCGTCCAGCTCCTTCTCCAGATGCTCGTACATCCCGACCAGCAGGTCGTTCGACGCCGGCGGATCGCCTTCCCTGAACCGCGGCGGCGGCGCGTCGAGGATCAGGGTGCGCCACTCATAGGCGTTGATCGCCACCGCCTGGGCCAGGTTCAGCGAATGATGCCGGGGATCGATCGGGATGGTCGTGATCCCCTGGGTCAGGGCGATGTCGGTGGTCTCCAGCCCGGCCCGCTCGCCGCCGAACAGCAGCCCCACCGTCAGCCCCGAGGCCCGGTCGTCATACAGCAGCCGCGCCGACTCGCGCGGCGTCCGCACCGGCATCCGCGTCTCGCGCGGCCGGGCCGTGGTCGAGAAGACGGTGTTCAGGTCGGCGATAGCCTCCGCCACCGTGTCGAACACCCTGACCCCGTCCAGCACCCAGTCGGCGCCCGAGGCCGTGGCCCAGGCCCGGTCCTGCGGCCAGCCGTCGCGCGGCGCGACCAGCCTCAGCTCGGACAGGCCGAAATTGGCCATCACCCGCGCCACCGCCCCGATGTTGTCGGCCAGCTGCGGCTTGTCGAGAATGACGACGGGCGGGGTCAGTTCACTCAACGTGGATCAGTCCTCGCCGTACATGGCCAGCCACGGGTCGGCCGTCCCGGCCTCGACCTCGGCGACCTTCACCTTGGGCCAGCCGATCTCGTCGTCGGCCGAGTCCCGCCACGCCAGGATGTAGAGGTCGCGCAGCTCCGACGCGCCCGCCGCCAGCCGGTTCAGCGCGAAGGTCGCGCCCCGCGTGTCGCCCTCGCCGAAGCCGCCCGCCTTCTCCAGCCGGTAGAAGGGCAGCACCTCGGCCAGGGTCGTCTTCAGATAGGCCGGCACCCGCGCACGCAGGTCGAAGCCGTCCAGCTTCGGCGCCGTCATCGCCGCCTCGACCACGTCCAGCCGCGCCACCCGGGCCGTGAACGCCCCCTCGAAGGCGCCGTGCGTCTGGCGCGAGGTGGTGAAGCCCTCGGGGTTCGGCGCGTCGCGGCTCCAGCCGTTGTAGTGGATCGTCGTATGGTGCGGCTGGGCCCCGTCGCCGACGTAGTGACCCAGATAGCCCATGTCGCGCAGGATCAGCGCCTCGCGCCGCAGCCGGTCCTCGCGATACCAGGCCCGCTTGCCCGGATCCGTCTCGCGCGTCTCGGCGGCGTTCAGCACCCGCCACGTCGCGAAGTCCCGCACCAGCTGCTGATAACCGTCCCAGATAGCGTAGGGCAGGTAGCCGGCGTCGTCGACATCGAGTCCCGCGGCGACCAGGGCCGCGTCGTATTCCGACTTCAGACGCGGCAGGGCGTCGATCGACATTCCGCGCTCGTTCATCACCCGGGCGCTGTCGTCCATGTCGATGAAGTGCGCCGTGTCGCGCTCGCGGTCGTGCGGCTGGCCCCCGCCCTTGGTGCGGTCCGGCTCGCGCGACAGCTCGCCGACCTCGGCCGCCGCGCCGGGCG
>NZ_JAVHLH010000386.1 GCF_031082345.1 Brevundimonas sp.
CTGGACGCCGTGACCCTGGCGTCGATCGCCGGCCTGAGAGCGCGCGACCCCAATTTCGACCCGACCCGGTTCCTCGAGGGCGCGCGCCAGGCCCATGAGACCATCGTCCGCGCCTACGCCTCGGGCGACCGCGAGACCCTGAAGCCGCTGCTGACGCCCCATGTGATGGCCTCGTTCGAGGGCGGCATCGCCGCCCGCGAGGCGCGCGGCGAAAGCGAGGAGGTCGAGTTCCTGCACCCCGCCCGGGCGGACCTGGAGATGGCCACCGCCGAGGAGAACCGCGCCGTGGCCAAGGTTCGTTTCCTGGCCGAACTGCGCAACCGGGTGAAAGCCTCCGATCCGTCGACCGAGGAACAGGTCGAGGAGCGCCGGGTGGCCGAGGTCTGGACCTTCGAGCGCACGCTCGGGGCCAGCGATCCCAACTGGCTGCTGGCCCGCACCGAACCCGCCGCCGCGTGATGGACGGGCGTCGCGGGCCCGGCCCCGGGGCGACGATCCGCGGCGCTGCGCTGGCCCTGATGCTGGCGCTTGCGGCCTGCGCCACCCCGCCGCGCCCGGACGCCCCGACCCCGCCGACACCCGCGTCGCCCGTGCCGGGACCTGTCGCGCCCGCGCCGCCGGCGGAACTGAGCCCGACCGTTCTGCCCGGCTGGGATCATGAGGACCATCTGGCGGCCTTCGACGCCTGGATCGACGGCTGCGGCGTCGCGCGCGATCCGGCGGCGCGGACCCAGTGCGAGCGCGCGATGCAGATCCGGCGCACCTCGAAGCCGGTGACGCCGTCGCTGGCCCGGGCCTTCTTCGAGAGCGGCTTCTCGGTGGTCGCGGCGGAGACGGCGGACGGCCGCCCCGGGATGCTGACCGCCTATTTCGCGCCCGAGTATGCGGCGCGCCGCAGCCCCGACGGCGAGTTCGACATGCCGGTGCTGGCCCCGCCCGCCGGCTGGACGCGCGGCCAGGTCCTGCCCGAACGGGCGGCGATCGAGGCGGACCCGGCGGCGGCCTCGGGCGCGGCGCCGCTGGCGTGGATGCGGGCCGAGGACCTGTTCTTCATGCAGATCCAGGGCTCGGGGTATCTGACCTTCGCGGACGGGACGAAGGCGCGCGCCGCCTACGCCGCCGACAACGGGCGGCCCTTCACCGGCATCGCCCGGCCGATGGCGGGGCGGGGCCTGCTGCCGCCGAACGGGACCTCGGGCGAGGCCATCCGCGCCTGGCTGGCGGCGCACCGGGGGCCGGAGGCGCGCGAGGTGATGGCCCTGAACGCCCGCTACATCTTCTTCAGCCTTGACCCCGACGACGGCGGCGACCCGAACGGCGCGGCGGGGATTCCCCTGCCTGCCCGCCGCGCCATCGCCGTCGATCCGACCCACTGGCGCTATGGCGATCTGGTGTGGATTTCCGCGGACGGCGGAAACCTGGTCGGGGCGCGGGGCAGCTATCAGGGGCTGGTCGTGGCGCTGGACACCGGCTCGGCGATCCGGGGTCCGGTGCGGGCCGACCTCTACATGGGTCGGGGCGCGGCGGCGGGCGAGGAAGCCGGGGCCGTACGGCATCCGCTCAGGATGTGGCGGCTGGTTCCGCGCGGCTAGTTCGGTTGTCAAAGACCTGGAGTCCTCTCCCTCCCCGGGACGGGGAGGGTGGTCGCGCAGCGACCGGGTG
>NZ_JAVHLH010000387.1 GCF_031082345.1 Brevundimonas sp.
AGCTGATCCTGAAGACGGTCGACGAGGCCGAATTCTTCGAGATCGCCCCCGATTTCGCCAAGAACATCGTCACCGGCTTCGGCCGCCTCGACGGCCAGACCGTCGGCGTGGTCGCCAACCAGCCGCAGGTCCTCGCCGGCGTTCTCGACATCGACTCCAGCCGCAAGGCCGCCCGGTTCGTGCGCTTCTGCGACGCCTTCGACATCCCGCTGGTGACCTTCGTCGACGTCCCCGGCTTCATGCCCGGCACGCGTCAGGAGTACGGCGGCCTGATCAAGCACGGCGCCAAGCTGCTGTTCGCCTATGCCGAGGCCACGGTGCCCAAGCTGACCGTCATCACCCGCAAGGCCTATGGCGGCGCCTATGACGTGATGAGCTCCAAACACCTGCGCGGCGACGTCAACTACGCCTGGCCCTCGGCCGAGATCGCCGTCATGGGCGCCAAGGGCGCGGTCGAGATCATCTTCCGCAAGGAGGCCGGCGACCCCGAGGCCCTCGCCGCCCGCGAGGCCGAGTACAAGGCGAGGTTCGCCAATCCGTTCGTAGCGGCGGGGCTCGGCTATATCGACGACGTGATCATGCCGCACGGGACCCGGCGCCGGCTGATCAAGGCGCTACGGACGCTGAAGAACAAGCAGCAGGAGAACCCGTGGAAGAAGCACGATAATATTCCGCTGTAGGGGGACACGATGGACGCACTGCAGCAGTCGGAGATGTGGTCAGCCGGTGCCCGCTTGACCCACCTCTTCGACTGGACCGCGATCGGAGCGGTCCTGATTTTCCTCACACTGCTGCAGGCGGTTTGGTTGGGAGCAACCAGTTCCCGGCGGTTCGAAGCCCAACAAAGCGTGGTGCTCAAATACATTCGGGCGCAGCTAATGAGCCTGAGTATCGTCGAGAAAATATCGGTCGGGGCGCTCAAGAGCGGCGTTCCGCTCCACGAACTCTCGTCGCTTTCGATGATTGTAGAGCTTGAGAGAAGTTTCTCTCGCATCGACCCGATGAGCCTACCGACCTCGGCAAGCATGGAGGCGGTTGAACAGTCGCGGAGCGCTCTGTTTACCCTCAGAGGCCTCTATGACCCGGACGCGGAAGATCGCGCCCTCCTTGAGGTGCTGATCCCTTTCACTTCCGACTACACCAAATACGCTATCGCCCGCATTGAGCGCGAGATTGAGGACCGACATCCCGTGCTCATTTTCAGGCTGTTTCGCCAGATTACCCGCGGGCCAGGTCCATCCCGGCCGGAGACGTTTCTTGGCCAATCGATGAGGAAAGCAGGGCTCTCCTCAGTTGTCGCTGATCATTGACCAACCTCCTCTTCCTCTGCGCCCGCAACCGCCTCCGCTCCCCCACGGCCGAGCGGGTCTTCGCCTCGCGCCCCGGCGTCGAGACCGCCTCCGCCGGCCTGGCGCCCGATGCGGAGGAGCCGGTCACGCCCGATCCCGGATCAGGTCCGGGATGACGAACCTCGACCAGGCCGACCTGATCTTCGTCATGGAGCGCGCCCACCGCGCCAAACTCCAGCGCCGCTTCAAACCGCACCTGAAGGGCAAGCGCGTCATCTGCCTCGACATCCCCGACGACTACGATTTCATGCAGCCGGAGTTGGTGGCCTTGCTGGAGCGGAAGGTCGCCCGCTTCCTTCTCCCCT
>NZ_JAVHLH010000388.1 GCF_031082345.1 Brevundimonas sp.
CACCCCCGGCGCCAGCCCGATCTCCCGCGCCCTTGCCCGGCCGCCGGGCCTGTCCTGCGCCCACGCCGGCCCCGCCGCCGCCAGCAGCGCCGCCGGTCCCGCCAGCAACAATGAACGCCGCAGCATGGCCGCCCTCCCTCAAACCCACCGCGCCTGCTTAGCAGCCGGTCGGGTGATCGCAATGCGGCCGGGAAGCGGCCACGGTGAACGTCGGCAATGGGTGGGAAGCGGACATTCGGGTATTCGCTCAGTCGTCGAGCGGGATGAATTTCAGGTCCAGATATTGCTGGATCCAGTCCTCGAAGGACGGCGCTACCAGCGCGGTCTCGCCGGTTTCGTGGTCGAAGAACCAAACTCCAGAACTGGGGTTTAGCGGGGCGCTACCAAAGGCGAACAAATTGCCCATGCAATCGGAGGCAAAGGCGATCATGTCTTCCGGCAGTCCCATCTCTCGCCAAGCCTGGGTCGATGAGATCATCTCGTCTGCCGAGAGAAAATCGGCCACATCGGCGAAATCGGCCTGCTCTTCGCAGACGCTGTGCAGAAGTGCGCCTGTAGGCCGTGGCAGACCTACGCCGACGATCGTATCACGATAGTCAGCAGGTAAACGGCCCCCGAGTTGTTCCTCCGCTCGTGTCAAATCGGCAGCTAGGACGGGTTCAGGCGGGTCTTCGGGATGAGACCATTTCGATGCAAAGTCGGCGAGGGCGTGCATGAAGCCTCAAAGCGTTATTGGCGTGGTCGCCGCAGCGTGGTGGACGCTAACCCAGCCTACGAAGGTCGCCTATGGGTCGGTAGCGGACTGTCGGACAAGGACGCTCAGCGGACCTGATCGAGTGCGGTCTTGATCCGGCCCAAGGTCTGCTCGGCAGTCGCCCTGTCCAAGCCCATACGAGTCTGGAACTTCCATTCCGGGATTGCGTCTGGCCCGTGGCAGACCTCGTTAAGCGCTTTGTTTATCGCCACCAGATCATCGGCGGTCATTTCGACAGTCAGCCGGTTGTCGGAACTCACGATCGCTACCCCTTCCGGACCCGGCAGCGTGCCTTCCGCTACGGATGTCCGCAATGGGTCGGGACCGGACAGTCGCCTCGAGGTGGAGAGCGGACTAGGCCAAGCGTGCCGAGAGCTGCGCGCCCTCCCTGCGCCATTCGGAAATGCGCGCCATGAAATACCCGATGGCATCTGCGACTTCCGACGCAGGAGCAGGCGGCGGCTGAATGATGAAGTCGTAGGGCGGCTCGATCCCGTTGATGGAGCCCGCCACAAAGGAGTCGCGCAGGGCGTTGTAGTTGCGACCGTGCCAGGGAGGACCGTCTACACCCGCGATCACGGCCTCAATGAGATCAGCCTCTGTTCGCCAATCCCGCCCATCCAGCATGATTTCCATAGGGTCTTTTCCGTCGCGATCCGAATGTCCGCAATGGGTCGAATGCGGACCCTCGCCCAACGACGAAAGCCGGCTCCACCCTGCGGCGGAACCGGCTCCCGTCATCCCTTGACGCACACCACCTGACGCAGGGTGTGCACGACCTCGATCAGGTCGGCCTGGGCGCGAATCTCGACGGCGAGATCCGCCCCTTTCCTCCCCGCAACGCGGGGAGGGGGACCGCGAAGCGGTGGAGGGGCT
>NZ_JAVHLH010000389.1 GCF_031082345.1 Brevundimonas sp.
ATGAGCGAACCGCCCTACCCCTTCACGCTGCCGGCCAGCATGCCGCGGATGTAGTAGCGCTGCAGGGCGAGGAAGAGGATCAGCACCGGGGCGACGGTGATCACCGCCCCGGCCATCATCATCTCGATGTCCTGCACGTGCTCGCGCGACAGGGCCGCCAGCGCCACCGGCAGGGTGTAGTTCGACTGGTCGGTCAGGATGATCAGCGGCCACAGGAAGTCGTTCCAGCTGCCGAGGAAGACGAACAGCGCCAGCGTCACGATGATCGGCTGCAGCGTCGGCAGCACCACCCGGCGGAAGATCTGCCCCTCGGACGCCCCGTCGATGCGCGCCGCCTCCAGCATCTCATCGGGGATCGACAGCGAATACTGCCGCACCAGGAACAGGCCGAAGATCGAGGCCAGCCACGGCGCCAGCGCCCCGGCGTAGGTGTTCACCAGCCCCATCCCCTTCAGCATCAGGAACAGCGGCAGGGTGCCGATCTGGGCCGGCACCACCAGCGCCGCGACCAGCAGCTGGAACATCCGCTCCCGCCCCTTGAACCGCAGCTTGGCGAAGGCGTAGCCGGCCGGGACGGTGAAGGCCAGGGCCAGGCCGGTGGCCAGCGTCGCCAGGGCGAAGCTGTTCCACAGATAGCGGCCCATGCCCTGGGTCACGAACAGCTCGCGGTAATGCTCCAGCGTCCAGCGTTTCGGGGTCAGCGGCGGCGGGAAGGTCGCCGCCTCGCCCGTCGGCATGAAGCTGACCGACAGCATCCACAGCAGCGGGAACAGCACCGCCAGGGCGATCAGGGCCACCGCCAGATTCAGCAGCAGGGCGCGGATGCGGCGGGCGCTCATTCGTACGCCCCCATCCGCTTGGCCACCGCCAGCTGCACCAGGGTCACCGCCAGGATGCACAGGAACAGCACGAAGGCCACGGCGCTGGCGGAGCCGAGGTTCCACCATTTGAAGCCCTCTTCGTACATGAAGTAGAGCACCGTCACGGTCGACTGCGCCGGCCCGCCCTGGGTCATCACATAGGGCTCGGCGAACAGCTGGAAGAAGCTGGCCACCGAGATGATCGACACCAGCAGCAGGGTCGGGGCGATGGCCGGCAGGGTGACGTGCACGAACCGCTTCCACGCCCCGGCCCCGTCGATCCGCGCCGCCTCATACAGGTCGTCCGGCACCGTCTGAAGAACCGCGAGGAAGATCAGCATATTGTAGCCGAAGATCTTCCACACCACGAACATCAGGATGGCCGGGATCGATGTCTCCGGCTGGCCCAGCCAGTCGACCGGCGGCAGGCCGAGGCTGGAGATGGCCCAGTTGATCACGCCGTAGCGGGTGTGCAGCAGGTAGTTCCACAGCACCGCCGTGGCCACCAGGGTGGTCACGAAGGGGGCGAAGAAGATCACCAGGACGGTGGATGTGATCATCCCGCCCAGCACGCCGGTGCCGATGGCGGTCTGCGCACCCGATCCGGCTCCGGTAGCGAAGGCCAGGGGCAGCACGCCGACGCCGAAGGCCAGGGAGGTCATGACGATGGGCCGCAGCCGCAGCCGCGCACCCTCGAGGGTGGCCCCCATCAAATCGCCTCCATCCTCCACCTTCTGCTTGGCGAACTGGATGATGAGGATGGCGTTCT
>NZ_JAVHLH010000038.1 GCF_031082345.1 Brevundimonas sp.
ACACGGCCCGCGGCCGCGCTGTCGGCCAGCAGCCGGGCGAACGGACCCGGCCGCGCCGACAGGTCGACGACGTCCGGAAAGTCGCGCAGGATGACCTCCAGGCTGTTCACCGCATTCTCGGCGGCCCGCACGTGCAGGAAGTCCGCGGCGGCGAACGCCTTCGCGCCCCGCGCCAGTTTCGCCGCGCGGCGTCGGCTGTCGAAGATCTCGGGGGGACCGGGGGAGGCGCTCATGGTGCATCAGGATGGGGGTTGGCGCGAGCGATTGGAAGCGGGGCGATCGCAGGTCGCGCTGGGCCTGCGCGCCCTGGGGCGGGGCGCCGCCGATCTGCTGATGCCGCCGCTGGCCCATGACAGCCCCGAGGCGACGGCGTCGGCGGGGCTGACCCCGGACGCCTGGACGCGGGTGGTCTTTCTCGAGGACCCTGTCTGCGACGGTTGCGGGGCGGCTTTCGAAATGGACGGCGGGGTCTTCGCCTCCCCGCGCTGCGCCGCCTGTCTGGCCCAGCCCTACGCCTTCAGCCGGGCGAGGGCCGCCTGCGTCTATGACGAGGCGTCGCGCGGGCTGATCCTGAAGTTCAAGCACGGCGACCATCAGCCGTTCGCGCCGCTGTTCGCCCGCTGGCTGAGCCGGTCGGCCGCGCCGCTGCTGGACGAGGCGGACGCGGTGGTTCCGGTGCCGCTGCACCGGCTCCGGCTGTTGTCGCGCCGGTTCAACCAGGCGGCCGAGATCGCCCGACCCCTGGCCCGGAGCGCGGGGCTGGACTATCTGCCCGACGCCCTGATCCGCCAGACCCACACCACGACCCAGGGCGGCAAGTCGGCGCGCGGGCGGCGGCTGAACGTCAGGAAGGCCTTCGCCGTCACGGAATCCGGGCGTCGGCGGATCAAGGGCCGCCGCATCCTTCTGGTCGACGATGTGTTGACGACGGGCGCCACCGCCGAGGCCTGCGCCTGCGCGTTGATCGAGGCCGGCGCCCGCGCCGTCGATCTGGCGGTCATCGCCCGGGTGCGAACGGCGCGGGAAATGCCTACATGACCCTTGCCCCGGCGCGCGCCCGGGGAGCGTTTTTATCCGGAGACCCCTTTGGCCGACGTCATCATCTACACCAAACCCGGTTGCGGCTACTGCCACGCCGCCAAGGCCCTGCTCGACGGCAAGGGCGCCGACTACACCGAGATCGTCGCCTCCCACGATCCGGCGAAGAAGCAGGAGATGATCCAGCGCTCCGGCGGCCGCATGACCTTCCCGCAGATCTTCATCGGCGGAAAGCACGTGGGCGGCTCGGACGAGCTGCACGCGCTTGACCGCAAGGGCGGGCTGGACGCAATGCTCGAGGCCTGATGGCAACGCTTCCGATCGCCCTGGTCCAGACCCGAACCCCCGCCGGCCCGGACGCCGCCTTCGCCCATGTCGAGCCGCTGGTGCGCGAGGCGGCGGCGGGCGGCGCGAAACTGATCCTCACGCCGGAGGCGACCAATTTCCTGATCCAGGGCCGGGCGGCCCGTGACGCCGTGCTGGAGACCCAGGACCGCGACGCGGTGGTCGGCAAGCTGCGCGATCTGGCCCGGGAACTCGGCGTCTGGCTGCTGATCGGTTCGGCCATCGTCCGGTCCGGCCACGACGGCGACGACAGGGCGGCCAATCGTTCGCTGCTGATCGACGACAAGGGCGGCGTGGCGGCGACCTATGACAAGCTGCATGTCTACGATGTCGATCTGCCGACCGGCGAGCGCTGGCGCGAGAGCGCCTCGGTGCGGCCGGGCGACGCCGCCGTGGTCGCCGACACGCCGTGGGGCAGGCTGGGCCTGACGATCTGCTACGATATCCGCTTTCCCCAGCTGCACCGGGCCCTGGCCAGGGCCGGGGCGGTGATGATCGCCGTGCCGGCCGCCTTCACCGTGCCGACCGGCGAGGCCCATTGGGAGACCCTGCTGCGCGCCCGGGCGATCGAGACCGGCTGCTACATCCTCGCGCCGGCCCAGGGGGGCGCGCATGAGGACGGCCGCCGGACCTGGGGCCGCTCGACCGTGGTCGGCCCCTGGGGCGAGGTGATCGCGAAGCTGGACCATGACGAGCCGGGCGTGCTGTTCGCCAATCTGGATTTCGAGGCGGTGAAGCGAGCCCGCAATGCGGTGCCGCAGCTGACGCACGACCGCGCGTTCGGGCCGCCGTCATGATCCGCTATGCGCTCCAGTGCGACGGCGGCCATGGCTTCGAGGCGTGGTTCGGCGCGTCGGCGGACTATGACGACCAGGCCGCCCGGGGGCTGGTCGAATGCCCCATCTGCGGCTCGCATGGCGTCAGCAAACAGATCATGGCGCCGGCCGTGACCGGGACGCGCAAGGTCGCCGCGGGCCCGGATCTCGCGAAGATGCAGGGCATGATGATGCAGGTCGCCCGCGAGGTCCGCAGCCACGTCGAGCAGAATTTCGACTACGTCGGCGACGCCTTCGCCCGCGAGGCGCGCGACATTCACGAAGGCCGCTCGGAAAAGCGCGAGATCTACGGCGAAGCTACGCCGGAGGAGGTCCGCAAGCTCAGGGAGGACGGCGTGCCCTGCGCGCCCCTGCCGCCGGCGCCGCCCGATCCCTCCAGGCTGAACTGAGCGCCGATGCCCGGGGAGGGGGAGCGCTACGAAGAGTTCGAGCCGCCGGCGTCGCTGTGTCCCTTCGTGCGCGTGATCTGGACCTATTCGGCGCCGGCGCCGGAACCGACCGTGCAGCGGATCGCGCCGGACGGCTGTCCCGAACTCGTCGTCGACATCGGCGCGCCCTACGAGGAGCAGGGGCCCGACGGCGTCTTCCGGCTCCAGCCGCGCGCGCTGTTCGCCGGCCAGATGACGCGGCCGCTGGCGCTGAGGCCGGTCGGACCCGTCGAGCTGGTGGCGGTGCGGTTCGAGCCCGACGGCGCGCGCGACTGGCTGGGCCTGCCGCTGGTTCAGGCGACGGATCGCCGGCTCGACATGGTCGAGCGACTGGCGGCGGTACGGCCGCCCGCCGGCGATCCGGCCGGGCAGGTCGAGGTCATGGCGCGGTGGCTGGAAGATCAGCGTCGCGCAGCCGACTGGTCTCTCGACCCGGCGGTGCGTGCCGAGATCGAGGCCCTTGAACAGGATCGGCCCTCGCCGCCGCGCTCGACGACAGAGCATCGCGCCCTGCAGCGCCGCTTCCGCGACCGGGTCGGCGCGCCGCCGCGCCTGCTGCGCTCGATCCTGAGGTTCCGTCGGGTCTTCGACCACGCGGCCGGCCCGGACGCCGCAGGCTGGCTGGAGGCGGGGCTGGGAGCGGGGTATTTCGATCAGCCGCAGATGGCCCGGGATTTCCGGCGCTTCCTTGGTTGCACGGCGACCGAATGGGCCCGGGAGCAGGTCGGGCTGGCCCGGGTGATCGCGTCGCAATCCTACAAGCCGGGGCCGCTGTCCCCGCACTAGGGTCCGGTCATCAACCAGAGGGGATTGACCGATGCCGACCGCCGCCGTTCTCGCCGCCATCGTGATCCAGGCCGCGCCCCCGCCGACCCCGGACATGTCGTGGATGGCCGGGTACTGGCTCGACTGTTCCGGGGGGCGCGAGGTCTCGGAAACCTGGAGCGACCCGCGCGGGGGCCTGAGCGTCGGCCATGCGGTGACGGCGACCGCGCGCGGCGTTTCGTTCGAGGTCTCGCACATCGGGCCGACGCCGCAGGGCTTCGCCTATGTCGCCCAGCCGGGCGGGGCCCCGCCCACCGTCTTCGTCCTGGTCGAGGGCGGCCCGACCCGGGCGGTGTTCGCCAATGCGGAAAACGACTTCCCGACCCGGGTCATCTACGAACGCGACGGCGACGCCCTGAAGGCCCGGATCGAGGGTGAGATCGACGGTCAGGCGCGCAGCATGGCGTGGAATTTCAGCGCGGCCCCGCTGAACGCCCGCTGCCCCGCCTGAACCGCCGGCGGGAGCTCTAGTGTTCGCCGCGGGTCCAGCCCTTCTCGGCCATGCAGGCGGCGAAGGCGTCGCTGTGTTCGTTGCGGCCGGTGCGGGCGCGGCAATCCTCGCGGGCGGCGTCGAACGGCTGGGCGTTCTGGCCGTGCCAGCCGACGTGATCGTCGCCGCCGGCGTCGATGACGGTGACGCAGGCCGAGGTCATCAGGGCGGCGGACAAGGCGGAGAGGACGAGAATGCGTTTCATGGAACAGCTCCTGGGATGGGGAGGTGGAAGGAAGGGCTCCTCATCTCACCGTGAAGCTTCGCTGTCCCGTTACAACGCCGTCAGGTCGATGAATGCTGGATGAACCGCGGTCGGTCAGTTCCCGGCCATTTCGACCATGAGAAATGCGACGATTTCGACGAGATCGGCCATGAAGTTTTATGCCGTATAGGGAAGCGTCAACTGTCAGTCCCGCGTGGCGACCATCATGTAGTTGATGCCGGCGTCGTCGCTTTCGCTCCACCGGTCGGTGAGCGGATTGTAGACGAGGCCGAAGGGCCCGCTGACCGCCACCGGCTCTTCGGACAGCATCAGCCGGATCTCGTCGGGCTTGAGGAACTGGCGCCAGTCGTGCGTTCCGGCCGGCACCCAGCGCAGCACATATTCCGCCGCGACCTTGCCCAGGGCGAGGGACTTCAGGGTGCGGTTCAGGGTGGCGACGATCATCATCCCCCCGGGCTTCACCAGACGGGCGCAGCTGCGCACGAAGGCCTCCGGATCGGCGACGTGCTCGATCACCTCCAGGGTCAGCACCACATCGAACGGGCCGGCTCCTTCGGCCTCGAGCTGCTCGACGGTGGCGGCGCGGTAGCCGATGTCGAGACCCTGCTGTTCGGCGTGGACGCGGGCCGTGCCGATGTTCTCGGCCGAGGCGTCGATCGCCGTCACCTCGAACCCCAGCCGCCGCATCGGTTCGGCGATCAGGCCGCCGCCGCAGCCGACGTCGAGCAGGCTCAGCCCGGCGAACGGCTCGCGCCTCCGGACGTCCCGGCCGAAGCGTTCGGCGGCGCGATCGCGGACGAAGGCGAGACGGGCGGGATTGAATCTGTGCAGCGGCGCGAAGGGTCCGCGCGCGTCCCACCATTCGGCCGCCTGGGCCGAGAACCGGGCAACGTCGGCGGGATCGATCGAAGGGCCTGCGGCGCGGTCGTCCATATCCCCGCCGCTTTGGGGTTTGCGCGCCGATACCGTGCCGTTAGAAGCGACCATGGGCCGAGGGATGAACCCGCGCGGCCCTCCACGCAAGATGGGGCGATACGCCACGATGACGCGGCCGGCGACAACGCGACTGGTGATGAAGTTCGGCGGCACCTCGATGGGCGACCTCGAGCGCATCCGCCGGGCGGCGCGTATCGTGGCGGCGGAGGCGGCGAGCGGCAAGAAGGTGGCGGTGGTCGTCTCGGCCATGGCCGGCAAGACCAACGAACTGGTCGCCTGGACGGACGGCGCCGGCCGCCCCGGCCCCGGCGTCGAACTGTCGGACGACGAATATGACGTCGTCGTCGCCTCGGGCGAGCAGGTGACGTCAGGCCTGCTGGCGCTGACCCTGCGCAACATGGGCCTGAACGCGCGCAGCTGGATGGGCTGGCAGATTCCGATCCTGACCGATGACGCCCACGGCCGGGCCCGCATCGAGGACGTGCCGGGCGAGGTGCTGGGCGCGGCGATGGACAAGGGCGAGATTGCCGTGGTGCCGGGTTTCCAGGGCGTCACCCGCGACGGCCGCATCACCACCCTGGGCCGGGGCGGATCCGACACCTCGGCGGTCGCCGTCGCGGCGGCGCTGGGCTGCCCGTGCGATATCTACACCGACGTGGACGGCGTCTATACGACCGACCCGCGCATCGAATCCCGGGCGCGTCGCCTCGAAAAGGTCTCCTATGAGGAGATGCTGGAGATGGCCTCGCTCGGGGCCAAGGTGCTGCAGACCCGCTCGGTCGAGCTGGCCATGGCGAAACGGGTCCCCGTGCGCGTCCTGTCCAGCTTCATCGAACCCGACGAGAACGGTCTTCTGCCCGCCAAGTCCGGCACCCTGATCTGCGACGAGGAGGAAATCGTGGAAAAACGCATCGTATCCGGCGTGACCATGAGCCGCGACGAGGCCCGCATCACCCTTCTGGGGCTGTCCGACCGGGTCGAGGCGCCGGCGGACGTCTTCACCCGACTGGCCGAGGCCAACGTCAACGTCGACATGATCGTGCAGAGCCAGGCCCGCAGCGAGGGGGCGGTCAACCTGACCTTCACCACCGGCCGGCGCGACGCCCAGCGGGCGGCCGAGCTGATGCGCGCGGCGCAGGGCGAGATCGGCTTCGAGGAACTGCGCGTCGATGAGGATGTGGCCAAGGTCTCGGTCGTGGGCGTGGGCATGCGCAGCCACGCCGGCGTGGCCCAGACCATGTTCCGGGCCCTGGCCGACAAGGGCGTGAAATTCCAGGCCATCTCGACCTCGGAGATCAAGATCAGCGTATTGATCGACGCGGCCTATGCGGAATTGGCCGTTCGTGCGCTTCATTCGGCCTACGGTCTGGAAACGGTCTAGAAGCGAAGCTTGGCGGCGCCCATCTGCGCGTTGCATCTGTTGGAGGAGCCATGCCGGTGGGCGGATTGACGACGAGGGGGCCGCGGAGCCTTCTTCGCCAGATCCGCGAGGCTATGGCGGGGGCGGCGCCGGCGCAGCAGCGCCTCGACGAGGTCGTGCGCATCATCGCCCAGTCGATGGTGGCCGAGGTCTGTTCGATCTATCTGCGCCGCGCCTCTGGCGAGCTGGAGCTGTTCGCCACCCAGGGCCTGAAACCCGAGGCCGTGCACAACACCCGTCTGCGGCCCGGCGAGGGCCTGGTCGGCGAGGTGGCGCGGATGGCCGAGCCGATCAGCCTGTCCGACGCCCCATCGCACCCCAGCTTCGCCTATCGCCCCGAAACGGGCGAGGATCCCTATCACGCCTTCCTCGGCGCCCCCCTGCTGCGCGGCGGCCGGGCCATCGGGGTGCTGGTCGTCCAGAACCGCTCCGAGCGGCGCTACGACGAGGAAGAGGTCGAGGACATCCAGACCATCGCCATGGTGCTGGCCGAGACCGTCGCCTCGGGCGAATTGCTGGCGCAGGACGAGCTTCGCGACATCGAGGTGGCGCCGCACCGGCCGGAGCGACTGAAGGGGCAGAGGTTCGCCGAGGGTCTGGCCTACGGCCACGTCGTGCTGCACGAGGCCCCGGTGCCGCCGGAGAACCTGCTGGCCGAGGACCAGCAGGTCGAGGAAATCCGGCTGCGCGAGGCCCTGATCGGGCTCAAGGCGAACATCGATTCCATGCTCGAGGGCGGGCCGGGCAAGCTGCAGGGCCAGTCGTTCGAGGTGCTGGAAACCTACCGGATGTTCGCCGACGACCGGGGCTGGAACCGGTCGCTGGAAGAGGCGGTGCGAACCGGCCTGACCGCCGAGGCCGCCGTCGACCGGGTCCGGAACGAACACCGCGCCCGCTTCGCCACCGCGCGCGACCCCTATATCCGCGAGCGGCTGCACGATTTCGAGGACCTGGCCAACCGGCTGTTGCGGGTGCTGGCCGGGGACCGGCCGGGCGAACGCGACCTGCCCGACGACGCCATCCTGGTGGCCCGCAACCTGGGGCCGGCCGACCTGCTGGAGTATCCGCGGCACAAGATCCGGGGGCTGCTGCTCGAGGAGGGATCGGCCGCCAGCCATGCCTCCATCGTCGCCCGGGCGCTGCAGATTCCCTGCGTCGGCCGCCTGATGGGATTGCGCGACCGACTCTCGGAGGGCGATCTGGTCATCGTCGACGGCGAGAGCGGCGAGACCTATCTGCGTCCGCGGCCCGACATGCTGTCCGCCGTCCAGTCGCGCATGCTGGTCCGCAGCGAGCGCCAGGCCGAATTCGCCAAGTTGCGCGACGTCGCCGCCGTCACCCTCGACGGGACCCGGATCACCGTGCTCGCCAACGCCGGCCTGGCCGTCGATCTGGAGAATCTCGACGCGACCGGGGCCGAAGGGATCGGGCTGTTTCGCACCGAATTCCCGTTCATGGTGTCAGAGGAACTGCCGCGGCTCGACAGCCAGACCGCCCTGTACAAGCTGGTGCTGGATACGGCGGGCGCCCGGCCCGTCACCTTCCGGACCCTCGACATCGGCGGCGACAAGGTCCTGCCCTACCTTGAGACCGAGCGGGAGGAGAATCCGGCCATGGGGCGACGGGCGATCCGCCTCGGCCTCGACCGACCCGGCCTGCTGCGGCTCCAGCTGAGGGCGCTGCTGACCGCCGCCGCCGGGCGCGAGCTGCGGGTGATGTTCCCGATGATCGCCACGGTCGACGAGTTCCGCGCCGCCCGCGAGCTGGTCGATGTCGAATGCGCCTGGGCCCGGCGGCGTGGGCGGGCGCTTCCAGCCCTGCTGCGGGTCGGGGCCATGATCGAGTGCCCGTCGCTGCTGTGGCACCTCGACGCCCTGCTGCCGCTGACCGACTTCGTCTCGGTCGGCACCAATGACCTGTTCCAGTACATGTTCGCCGCGGACCGGACCAATCCGCTGGTGTCCGACCGCTACGATCCGCTGTCGCCGCCCCTGCTCAGGGCCTTGGCCGAGATCCAGAAAAAGTGCGCCGACACCGGGACTCCGGTCTCGGTGTGCGGCGAGCTGGCGGGGCGGCCGCTGGAGGCCTTCGCCTTGCTGACGCTGGGCTACACCCGTTTGTCGGCCCCCGCCGGCGGGGTCGGCCCGGTCAAGCGGATGATCCTGTCGGCCGATCTGCCGGCGGCCCGGCGCGGCATGGCCAATCTGCTCGGTTCGTCGTCAGGCTCGATCCGGGGCGAACTGGAATCGCTGGCCCGGAAATTGAACATCACGATCTGAAACGTTCCGGCCAAACGCGCCGGTACGGCTAACAAATCGTTGATCGGCCAGCTCAAATGAGTTATCCACAAGGCTTAACCGGGCGGTCTGCGGGGGCGGACCCGATCTGTCATCCCGATATGGTACAGGCCCCTGGTTCGAGTAGGGCGCGTGAGGATTGCTTGCGTGCGCCGAGTGTGGGGTCAGGCCTGATGGCGCTGGATACGGGGAATAACCCCGAAGAGTTTCGGGACCATCCCGACTGGAAGGATGTCGTTCCTTCCGTCACGGACGCGCCGACTCTGGGCGACGGCCTGCGCATCGCCAGAACCCATTCCGGCCGCTCGCTGGCCGAGCTTTCCAGCATCACCCGGGTGCCGGCGCGCTATCTGACGGCGCTGGAACAGAACGATTTCTCGGTCCTGCCCAACCGCGTCTTCTCGATCGGCTACGTCCGCGCCTACGCCGGCGCGCTGGGCCTCGACGAACAGCTGGCGGTCGAGCGGTTCAAACGCGAGGCCCCGGACCCCTCGGTGCCGCTGCAGCCGCCGGTCGGCGTCGCCTTCGAAGAGGTCAAACGCTATTCGCCCCGCCTGATCGCGGCCGGTCTGGCGCTGGTCCTGGCGGTGGTCGGCTGGAACGTCTTCCAGCGCGTCAGCCTGATGCGCGCGCCGGAGCCGTCCGACATCGCCGCCGTTCCCGAAAGCTGGACGCTCGGCGCCGTGCCGGGACAGGAGCAGTTCATGCGCCTGACCGCGCCGCGCCCGGCCCCGCCGGACCAGACGGTGCCGGCGCTCTATATCACCCCGGGGCTCGAGGCCGAGCTGACGGGCATCGATCCCGCCTCGCCCGAGGGTCTGGCCGCGGCCGCCGCCGGCGCGCCCCCGGTGCAGAAGGCGTTCAACCCGCGCGGCGCCATCTACGGCGCCTCGGCCAACGCCTCGCAGGTGGTGTTGCAGGCCCGCAAGTCGGCCTATCTGATCGTGCGCATGGCGGACGGACGCGTGCTGTTCGCGCGCCAGCTGGTGGCCGGCGACGCCTGGCGGGCGCCGGTCGGGGTCGCGGCCACGGTCGAGGTGCAGGATGTGTCGGCGTTCGACGTCTATCTGAACGGCGAACACGGCGGGGCCCTCGGGGCGGCCCAGACCTCGCTGAACCAGCTGAATGCCCGGGCCCAGTCGCTGGCCCGTCAGGCCGCCGCCGAGATCACCGCGCGCACCGAGGCCGCCCGCACGGCCGCCGTCCAGGCCCGGGCCCAGGCCCAGCTGCAGGCGTCGTCCGTGCAGAATGCGGTCTCCAACGCCGCCGGAGGCTGATCCGTCGGGCTCTTGTCGTGGCCATGCCGCAATCCCGAGCCTATGTTGCCGTCGACATGAGCCTTGATCACACACACGTCCGCCCGTGGCGCCATATCGAGCGCCGCCAGAGCCGCCAGATCATGGTCGGCGCCGTCCCCGTGGGCGGCGGCGCGCCGATCACCGTCCAGTCGATGACCAATACGCCGACCTCGGACGCGGCCGCGACGATCGACCAGATCCGCCGGCTGGAAGAGGCCGGCGCCGACATCGTCCGGGTCTCCTGCCCCGACGAGGACTCGACCGCCGCCTTCCGGCAGATCGCGCGCGAGTCACGGGTCCCGCTCGTGGCCGACATCCATTTCCACTACAAGCGCGGCATCGAGGCCGCCCAGGCGGGAGCCGCCTGCCTGCGGATCAACCCCGGCAACATCGGCTCGCCCGACCGGGTGCGCGAGGTCATCCAGGCGGCCAAGGATCACGGCTGCTCGATGCGGATCGGCGTCAACGCCGGCTCGCTGGAGCGCGACCTGCTCGAAAAGTACGGCGAGCCCTGCCCGGAGGCCATGGTCGAGAGCGCGCTGAGCCACGCCCGCATCCTGCAGGACCACGACTTCCACGAATTCAAGATTTCGGTGAAGGCGTCCGATCCCTTCCTGACCGTCGCCGCCTACCAGCAGCTGGCCGAGGCCATCGACTGCCCGCTGCACCTCGGCGTCACCGAGGCAGGGCCGCTGCGGACCGGCACCATCAAGTCCGCGATCGGCATGGGGTCGATGCTGTGGGCCGGCATCGGCGACACCATCCGCGTCAGCCTCGCCGCCGACCCGGTGGAAGAGATCAAGGTCGGCTTCGACATCCTCAAGTCGCTGGGTCTGCGCCACCGCGGCGTCAACATCATCGCCTGCCCCTCGTGCGCGCGGCAGGGCTTCAACGTCATCGAGACGGTCGGCCTGCTGGAAGAGAAGCTGGCCCATGTGACCACGCCGATGTCGCTGTCGATCATCGGCTGCGTTGTCAACGGCCCGGGGGAGGCGCTCTACACCGACGTCGGCTTCACCGGCGGCGGCAAGGGCTCGGGCATGGTCTATCTGAACGGCAAGATGGCCCACAAGCTGGCCAACGAAGGCATGATCGACCACATCGTCGAACTGGTGGAAGCCAAGGCCGCCGAGCTCGATGGCGCGCGCATCGTCGCCCCGGAAGCCGCCGAATGACGATGAAACTCTACATCACCGCCCCGTCTCCCTACGCCCGCAAATGCCGGATCGTGGCGCGCGAGAAGGGACTGGCCGACCGCATCGAGGAGATCGCGGTCGATCCCTACGCCAACGCCCCCGAACTGCTGGCCTCCAATCCGCTGGTGCAGGTCCCGACCCTGATCGCCGGGGACGGCCTGCCGCTCAACGACAGCCCGGTGATCTGCGAATATCTGGATGAGCTCGGCCAAGGCCCGCGCCTGTTGCCCGAGGGCGGTCCGGAGCGGCTGCGGGTGCGGCGGCTGGAGACCCTGGGCGCCGGGGCGCTGGAGATGGGCGTCAAGCTGGTGTTGGAGAAGCGCCGGCCGGAGCACGAGCGCTCGCCGTCGTGGATCGAACGCTGGACCGGCAACATGGGCCGCGCCCTCGATGCGCTGGAGGCGGCGGCGCCCGACGCGTCCCGGCTCGACATGGGGGTGATCACGGCGGGGGTGGCCGTGACCTGGATCGCCTTCCGTCACCCGGACTACGACTGGAAGACCGGTCGTCCGGGGTTGGTCGCCCTGCAGGCGGCGCTGGAGGCGCGCCCGAGCTTCCGCGAGACGACGCCCGCCTAGGGGACGAGTCCGGCGAGCTGCAGCGCCTGATAGCCCGCCAGCAGGATGATCAGGCCGCCGACCCCGTAGGTCAGGATCCTGGCCGGCACCCGCTTGGTGATCCAGCCCGCGAACGGCGCGGCGATAAGGCCGCCGACGATCAGCCCGCCGATGGCCCAGGCGTGATGCTCCAGCGCGCCGCCGTCCCAGCGTCCGGTCAGAAGCGCGACGAGGAAGGCGCCGGAAATGGCGCTGGTGACCAGCAGTTCGGCGGAGTTGACCGTTCCGATGGCCCGGCGCGGTTCGGCCCCGGCGCCGACGAGGGTCGAGGTCACGGTCGGACCCCAGCCGCCGCCGCCGATGGCGTCGAGGAAGCCGCCGACCACGCCCAGCGGACCGCTCAGGCGGGGCGGAAACACCCGATGCCTGACGTCGTGGCCCGCCCGCCACAGCACCCAGGCGCCGATCAGCAGCAGATAGGCGAGGATGAACGGCTTGATCGTCTCGCCCGGCACGCCGGTCAGCACATAGGCCCCGATCACCCCGCCGATCACACCGCCGGCCGCCAGCGGCCAGAACAGCGACCAGAGAATGTTCCGGTGCAGGAAGTGGGACACCGCCGAGGCCCCGCCGGTGAAGATCTTGGCGACATGGACGCTGGCCGAGGCCGTGGCGGGCGGCACGCCGAACGCCAGCAGGACGGTGTTGGCGATGACGCCGTAGGCCATGCCCAACGCCCCGTCGACAATCTGGGCCAGCAGGCCGACCGCCAGGAACAGGAGGAAGGTGTCCATACGCCTCCTTCGCATCGGCGAAGCTTGCTGTCTCGATGGAAAGGCCGGGGGGCGGCATTTGGTTGCCCCGCGGTCCATCGACAGATCGCGGGCGGTCGGGCTAAGGCTCCCCTCCCATCAACCGAGGACTTCCATCCCTTGCGACTGCCCCAGGCCCGGCTCGATCAGGTGCTCGACCGCTTCCACCAGGTGGAGGCGCGCATGGGCGCGGCCAGCGACGGCCAGGAGATCGTGCGCCTGTCCAAGGAGCACGCCGAGATGAAGCCCGTCGCCGACGCCGTCATGGCGCTGGCCAGGACCCGGGCCGAGATGGCCGATCTGGAGGCCATGGCCGCCGATCCGGAGATGGCCGAGATGGCGGCGGAGGAGCTTCAGGTCCTGCGCGAGACCCTGCCCGACATGGAGCGCGACGTGGCCCTGCTGCTGGCCCCGCGCGACGCCGACGAGAACGCCTCGGCCGTTCTGGAGGTCCGCGCCGGCACCGGCGGCGACGAGGCCGCCCTGTTCGCCGGCGACCTGTTCCGCATGTATTCCCGCTACGCCCAAGGCCGCGGCTGGCGCGTCGAGATCGACAGCGCCACCGAGGGCGAGGCCGGCGGTTACAAGGAGATCATCGCCACCGTCAGCGGCGACGGCGTGTTCGGGCGGCTGAAGTTCGAAAGCGGCGTGCACCGGGTCCAGCGTGTGCCGACGACCGAGGCCGGCGGCCGCATCCACACCTCGGCCGCGACGGTCGCCGTCCTGCCCGAGGTCGAGGATGTCGAAATCGAGATCCACGACAAGGACATCCGCATCGACACCTTCCGCGCCTCCGGCTCGGGCGGCCAGCACGTCAACAAGACCGACTCCGCCGTGCGCATCACCCACATGCCCTCGGGCATCGTGGTGACCTCTTCGGAGAAGAGCCAGCACGTCAACCGCGACAAGGCGATGAAGAACCTGCGGGTCCGGCTCTACGACATGCAGCGGCAGGAGAAGGACCTGGCGCGCTCCAGCGCCCGCAAGTCGCAGGTCGGCTCCGGCGACCGCTCCGAGCGCATCCGCACCTATAACTTCCCCCAGGGCCGGGTCACCGACCACCGCATCGGCCTCACCCTGCACAGCCTGCCGCAGATCCTCGAGGGCGACCTCGACCCGATGCTCAACGCCCTGATCGCCGAGGACCAGGCCGCGCGGCTGGCGGATCTGGAAGCCGAACTGGGCTGAGGTCCGCCCGGGTCGGCCGCAAACCTTGCCAAGGTTTAACTGGCCCGCGCCCTCGCGGCGCCGTCAAGCTTGGGCGTTATCCGCCGGAGCCGCGCCATGTCTGTTCGCCGCCTGTTGCCGCCGTCCGTCTGCGCGGGGGTCCTGGCCCTGGCCCTGGCGAGCCCCGTCCTCGCCGATCCTGTCGACGATATCGTGCGGGACTATATGGAGGCCGCCCACATCCCCGGGGCCGCCGTGGCGGTGATCCAGGACGGCCGCGTGGTCAAGCTGGAGGGCTATGGCCAGGCCAACCTCGAATGGGAGGCGCCGGTCACGGCCGACACGCCGTTCCAGACCGCCTCGGCCTCGAAGGTCATCGCCGGCCTGGTCCTGATGCGGCTGGTCGAGCAGGGGACGCTGTCGCTGGACGCGCCGGTCTCGACCTTCTTCCAGGCCGCGCCCGAAACCTGGCGCGCCATCACCGTGCGGCATCTGGCCGGGCATACATCCGGCCTGGCGGAGGCGCGGGGCCTGCCCAATACGGCCACGCCCGCCGAGGTCGCGGCTGAGGCGATGAAGCTGCCGCTGGCCTATCCGACGGGGACGGAGTCCCGCTACGGCCTGACCGACTTCGTGGTCATGACGGCGATCATGGAGAAGGCCTCGGGCCTGAGCTATCCGGACCTGGTGCGGCGCGAGATCGTCGAACCGCTCGGGCTGACCCACACCGGTTTCATCATGATGCGCGAGACCGGCCCGGTCCGGGCCGCCGAGATCATGCCCGGCCGGGCGCGCGTCTACGGCTGGCGCGGCGGCGTCCAGCGCGACGAGGAGTTCATCTACCCTGTCCATGTCTATGCGGCCGGCGGCCTGTACAGCTCGGCCCGCGATCTGGCGGTGCTGATGGCGGCCCTCGAAGGCGGGCGTCTGCTGACGCCGGAGAGCTTCGCCCTGCTGACCTCGCCCGCGACGTTGAACGACGGGCGCGACGGCAGCTTCGGGGTCGGCTGGACCTTCGACCGCTACAATGGACTGGCGACGGTGGGCCACACGGGCGGACCGGCGCTGGCGGACGTGATGCATGTGCCGTCAGAGAAGCTGACGGTGATCGCCCTGACCAACCAGCGCCGCTTCTACCCCCTGCTGTCGCACGCCATCGCCGACCTGAGCCTGCCCGCGCCGCCGGAGGCCTCGGCCATCGCCGACGCCCGGCCCGAGCTGACCGCCGGTCTGCGCCGGATGCTGGAGGCCGCCGTTGCGGGTCAGGTCGACCCGGCCGCCTTCGCCGACAATGCACGTGACGGCGCGGTCGGCTTCTATCAGGATTTCGGCCAGGCGATGCTGGTCGCCGTGGGTCCGCTTCAGGCCGTGGACCTGATGGACGAACGGGCCGGGGAGCCCGGCGAACTGCGCCGCCGGTATCGGGTGCGGTTCGAGCGGCGGACGCTGGACTTCGTGGTGCGGACCGACGCGGCGGGGCTGTTCTCCGAGGTCCGCCCCCTGTCCGGCGACGACCTCTAGCCCTCGACGGTCAGCGTCCCGCCCTCGACCCGCACGAACTGCGCCCGGCCGCGCAGCGGCTCGAACAGCTCGGCCTCGGTGCCGGTCAGGAAGGCCTGCAGACCCAGCGCCTCGATCTCGTCGAACAGGGCGGCGCGGCGGCGGGTGTCGAGGTGGGCCGGGGCCTCGTCCAGCAGCAGGATCGGCGCAGCCTGCTGGCCCGACAGGCGCGCGATCTGGGCGAGGATCAGGTTCAGCACCAGCGCCTTCTGCTCGCCCGACGAGCCCTCGGCGGCGGGCCGGTTCTTCTCGCGGTGCAGGGCGGTCAGGTCCGAGCGGTGCGGGCCGTAAAGCGAACGGCCGGCGGCGGCGTCGCGGGCGCGGCTGTTCGCCATGCCCTCGCGGATCGCCCCCGCGACGGCCTCGGCGCCGGCCCCGGCGG
>NZ_JAVHLH010000390.1 GCF_031082345.1 Brevundimonas sp.
CCGCCCCGGCGACGGGGCGGCCTTTCTCTTTGCGCCCGGCCCCGTTAAGCCGCTTCGACCTTGCCGGAGCCGCTCCATGACCACCGCCGCCGCCGAAAGCCGTGACATCCTGCGCCGCCTCGGCGTGCCCGAGGCCGCCTTCGCCGGGGCCGGGCTCGCGACCCGGTCGCCGATCGACGGTTCGGCCGGCGTTGTCGTGGCCGAGGCCGATTCGGCCGCCGTCGACGCCGCCGTGGCCCGCTCCGTCGAGGCCTTCCACGCCTGGAAGCGCGTGCCCGCCCCGCGCCGCGGAGAACTGGTCCGCCTGCTCGGCGAGGAGCTGCGCGCCGCGAAGGACGACCTCGCCCGCCTCGTCACACTCGAAGCCGGCAAGATCGTCTCCGAGGGCCTCGGCGAGGTGCAGGAGATGATCGACGTCTGCGACTTCGCCGTCGGCCTGTCGCGCCAGATCTACGGCCTGACCATCGCCTCGGAACGCCCGGGCCATCACATGCGCGAGACCTGGCAGCCGCTGGGCCCGGTGCTGGTCATCTCGGCCTTCAACTTCCCGGTCGCGGTCTGGGCCTGGAACGCCTGCCTCGCCCTCGTCTGCGGCGACCCGGTGATCTGGAAACCGTCGGAAAAGACGCCCCTGACGGCCCTCGCCACCCGGGCCATCCTCGACCGCGCCCTCGCCCGCTTCGGGGACGCGCCCGAAGGCCTGTCCCAGGTCGTGATCGGCGGCCGCGACGTGGGCGAACGCCTCGCCGCCGACCCGCGCATCCCGCTCGTCTCCGCCACCGGCTCGACCCGCATGGGCCGCGCCGTGGCCCAGACCGTCGCCGCCCGCCTCGGCCGTAGCCTGCTGGAGCTCGGCGGCAACAACGCCATGATCGTCACGCCGAGCGCCGACCTCGACATGGCCGTCCGCGCCATCGCCTTCTCGGCCGTCGGCACCTGCGGCCAGCGCTGCACCAGCCTGCGCCGCCTGCTGGTCCATGACAGCATCGCCGATGGTCTGATCGAGCGTCTGAAGAAGGCCTACGCCACCCTGCCCGTCGGCGACCCGCGCGAGGCCGGCGTGCTGGTCGGCCCGCTGATCGACGACGCCTCGGCGCAAGGCTTCGATACGGCCCTGGCCCAGGCGGTCGAACAGGGCGGCGAGGTCGTTGTCGGCGGCGACCGCGTGGCCCCCTCCAAGGTCACCGACGGCGTCTACGTCCGTCCCGCCATCGTCCGCATGCCGGCCCAGAGCGCGGTGGTCGCGCACGAGACCTTCGCTCCGATCCTCTACGTCATGACCTGGTCGGACTTCGACGAGGCCGTGGCGATGCAGAACGCCGTGCCCCAGGGCCTGTCGTCCTGCGTCTTCACCGACAGCCTCCGCGAGGCCGAGCAATTCCTCTCCGCCTGGGGCTCCGACTGCGGCATCGCCAACGTCAACATCGGCCCCTCGGGCGCCGAGATCGGCGGGGCCTTCGGCGGCGAAAAGGACACCGGCGGCGGCCGCGAATCCGGCTCCGACGCCTGGAAGGCCTATATGCGGCGCCAGACCCAGACGGTGAATTTCAGCCGCGACCTGCCGCTGGCCCAGGGCGTGAAGTTCGACGTCTAGGCGGGAGGGGAGAGCCGTCC
>NZ_JAVHLH010000391.1 GCF_031082345.1 Brevundimonas sp.
CCGGCGGATCGCCAAGGCCTGCGAGGAGCGGGTGGACTTCATGGCGGTGACGGCGATGCAGAAGCCGGACTTTCGGACGATCAGCGACTTTCGGAAGCGCCACCTGGCGGCGCTGGGCGGGTTCCGCCGACTTCTTGCGGCGACATGGTTAATCCACAGGCCTGTGGATCGTTCCGTTATCTGAGAAAATTGCGGGCATAATCAGGCTGTTATGGCCGCAATCCGGCCTTTGTGGTTAACCAGAGGTAAATGCCCCCGCTGAGGCGAGTCGCGCGCTATAAGGCGCAGGTGCGCTTCGACGAACGCTTCCTTGAAGAACTGAAGGCCCGCCTTCGGCCGTCCGACATCATCGGGCGGACGGTGAAGCTCAAGCGTCAGGGACGCGAATACGTCGGCCTGTCGCCCTTCACCAAGGAGAAGTCGCCGTCCTTCTTCGTCAACGACGACAAGGGCTTCTTCCACGACTTCTCGTCCGGCAAGCACGGCGACGTGATCAGCTTCCTGCAGGAGACCGAGCGGCTGTCGTTCGTTGAGGCGGTCCAGCGGCTGGCCGGGGAGGCGGGCATGGCCCTGCCGGCCGAGGACCCGCAGGCCGCCGAGCGCGAGCAGAAGCGTCAGGGACTGACCGACTGGATGGACCTGGCCCAGAAATGGTTCGCGGCCAATCTGCGCCGCTCTCCGGGCAAGGCCGCGCGCGAATATCTGGAGAAGCGGGGCCTTCCCGAGGACCAGTGGGAGAGGTTCGGCCTCGGCTATGCGCCCAACGACCGCGAGGGACTGAAGAACGCCCTGGTCCAACGCGGGGCTAAGCCGGGCGATCTGGTCGAGGCCGGCATGCTGATCGCGCCCGAGGGCGGCGGCACGCCCTATGACCGGTTCCGCGACCGCCTGATGTTCCCCATCCTCGACGCGCGCGGACGGATCGTCAGCTTCGGCGGCCGGGCGATGAACCCGGACGACCGCGCCAAATATCTGAACGGGCCGGAGAGCCCACTCTTTCACAAGGGCGCGACCCTGTACGGCCTGCCCGAGGCGCGCCGCATCCTCGGGGCCGAGAGCCGCGACGGCCAGGCCATCGTGGTGGTCGAGGGCTATATGGACGTCATCGCCTGCCAGCGAGCCGGCATTCCGGCGGTGGCCCCGATGGGCACGGCCCTGACCGAGGAGCAGATGGAGCGGCTGTGGCGGGTGTCGTCCGAGCCGGTGCTGTGTTTCGACGGCGACGCCGCCGGACGGCGGGCGGCCTACCGCGCCATCGACCGGGCCCTGCCGCAGCTGAAGTCGGGCCGGTCGTTCCGTTTCGCCCTGCTGGAGGCGGGGCAGGACCCGGACGACATCCTGCGCGACAAGGGGGCGCCGGCGCTGCGGCAGGCGCTGTCCGCCCCGCGGCCGTTCGCCGAGGTGCTGTTCCAGAAGGAGGCCGAGGTCGAGCCGCTGGACACGCCGGAGCGGCGCGCGGGTCTCAAGGGGCGGCTGCGCCAGGCCGCCTCGGCCGTGCAGGACAAGGATCTGGCGGAGCAGTACCGGCGCGAGCTGTTCGACCGCTTCGACGCCATGTTCCCCGCCCGGCGCGCGTTCCAGCCCGGCGCAGGGCGGGCGGGGCCCGGCGGCCG
>NZ_JAVHLH010000392.1 GCF_031082345.1 Brevundimonas sp.
GGACAGTGGGGCGCGTAAGGTATCCTCAAGTTGCTCTACCGTTTCCAGGTCGACAGTTGCCTTGAGAGCCTCCCATTCTTCGATCGAAGGGCAATTGGACAAGTGGCGATCGATCGCTTCTTCGATACGTGAGACGGCCGACGCGCCGGCTCCGGAAAATTTTGAGCTGGAAGTCATTAGTTGATCGTGGCGGGCTCCCGAAGGGAAGTCCACAGCTTCAGATCCCGCCAAATCCGGTGACGTCGCCGCGCCCATTTCGCCGCCGAGGGCCAAGCCAACATGGTGGTGCGACGCGCGGCGGCCTCAAGCGTCCTCTGGCGAATCGCCATTGGCCGAGCCGATGTCGTCATCGAGGCCGAACGCCTTGGGGTCGAAGCTGTCTCTAAGGCCGAACAGCTCAATGTCCGCCTCCGCCATGTTGTGAAGCAGGGCGTATCGCTCAACCAACGCCTTGAACTTCGCGTGGCCCTCGCCCACCACACAGTTCAGGGCTATCAACAGAAGTTCGCTATCGGAAACCTGCGCGCGAAGCAGTCGGACGTAGGGATAAGCCGGATTTGCCTTCGTGCCGGACAGGGCTGGGTCGCCGAACTGCCGGTCGGCATACGCGACAATATGATAGCTGAAGCGGAAGTGGTTCGACAGGCCGAAGGCTTCGTTAATCACACCGTCGAACAACGTCGTGAGAGCCTCATCGGGACGGTCACGCCGCAACGTCTGAATTGAGACGGCCATTTTGTCGAGCGCAGCTTGTCCCGTGGTTTCCGTTGCTATTGGTCTCGGCGGGAAGTTCATCTGGTCGTAGCTGATAGCGATGTGACGAATGCGGTTAAGTACGTCGTAGCGGCGTTCGATGAGGTTCAGGAACGATGGCTCTGCTGCGCGGCGCTCCAACCTCACGCTGTCGGCTACTGCCCGCTGATAGGTGCGGAAGGCGAAGAAGGCGGCCACCGCCGCCATACCTGCGCTGATAATCCCGAAGGAATCGCCGAGTTGGCCCGTGCGCTCGAAGCTCCAGGAAACGCCCGTGGGATTGAACCCCGCCCCCGAGGCCACGACGACCAGCCACCAAGCCACCGCTACGCCGAAGATGATCCATCCAGCATGCCGCCCAAACATGTTCATTGGCTCGCCCCTCCGGTTGAAGTTTGTCGCCGAACACAGCTCTGCGCGCAACCGCAGGTGCCTGCCCCCCTCACACCCACCGCACCCTCGGCCCCCTCTCCCCGTCCGGCGCGTCGACCAGCAGGTCGGTGATCGCCCACACAAGGGCGTCGGCGCGGTCGAGGGAGCCGGCCGCCTCCATCTCGCCGCCGAAGGCCATCAGCTCTTCCTCCAGGGCGTCGAAGGGGCCGGCGTGGTGGATGCGGCCCTGTTCGTAGAGGGCGGCGACGGGCTCGGCGCGGACGTATTTGCCGCGGGTGGCGTGGACCTCGCGGATCTTCAGCGTGCAGCCGGCGGTCTTGAGCACGGCGCGGACCATGTCGCCGCCCTGGTTGACCTCGGCCACCAGGGCCGTGGCGCCGAACTCCGTGGCGAGGGCGACGGCGCGGCGGGCCCAGGCGTCGGGGCCGAGGCCGGCGATCGACCGGTCGGCGAGGACGACGG
>NZ_JAVHLH010000393.1 GCF_031082345.1 Brevundimonas sp.
CCACGCCGGCCGCGGCGGCTACCGCCCCGCGCCGATCCGCGCCCGCATCGGCCTCGCCATGCGCCGCGCCATGAATTTCGGCGACATGCCTGACGCGGAATCCGTCCTGCGCTCGCGCGGCCTGTCGCTGGCCCCGATGTCCGTCGGCGACGCCGGCCTCAACGTCGGCGGGACCAGCGTCCTGCCCACCTGCCAGGCCTCCGACATCGACAACGGCGCCCTCAAGGCCGTGGTCATCCCGGCCGGCTCGGCCGACGAGGACGCCGCCGCCCTCAACGACGTCATCGCCCGCGCCCAGGCCAAGGGCGCCCCGATGTTCGCCTTCGGCGACGGCGTCGAGACCACCCTGCGCGCCCTCGACCGCCCGCACGAAGCCTTCGCCGACTCGCCCGCCGTGCTGATCACGGCCGACAACGTCGAGACCCTGGCCGACAGCGACGCCCTCGCCGCCGCCGCCTCGCGCGTGCAGTAGCCGCCGACGATCGAAGCCCTCTCCGTCGCGGGGAGGGCTTCAAGGCTCCGGAGCCTTGGCCGGCCTCGCCCGTTAAAGGGGCAGGAGAGCCCATGTCCGACCAGCCCAAGACCGCCGTCCTCCACCGCATGGTCATGCCCGACCACATCTGCCCCTATGGCCAGAAGTCGCTGTGGCTGCTGCGCCGCAAGGGCTATGCGGTCCAGGACCATCACCTGAAGACTCGCGCCGAGACCGACGCCTTCAAGGCCCTGCACGGCGTCGACACCACCCCCCAGACCTTCATCGACGGGGTCCGCATCGGCGGCCACGACGACCTGCGCCGCCACCTCGGCGAAACGGTCCCCGGCCCGGACGCGACCAGCTACACCCCGGTGCTCGTGGTCTTCGCCGTCGCCGCCCTGATCGCCCTGGCCGTCGCCTGGCTGCGCTTCGGGACGCCCGCCGACGTGTCGGTTCTCCCGACCTTCATCGCCACAGCCATGTGCCTGCTGGCCATGCTGAAGCTGCAGGACCTCGAGTCCTTCTCGACCATGTTCCTCAACTACGACCTGCTGGCCCGGCGCTGGGTGCCGTACGGCTACCTCTACCCGTTCGGCGAGCTGGGCGCGGGCGTGCTGATGCTGGCCGGGGTCCTGACCTGGCTGTCCGCTCCGGTCGCCCTGCTCATCGGCGGCGTCGGCGCGGTCTCGGTGTTCAAGGCGGTCTGGATCGACAAGCGCGAGCTGAAATGCGCCTGCGTCGGCGGCTCGTCCAATGTCCCTCTGGGCTTTGTCTCCCTGACCGAGAACCTGATGATGGTCGGGATGGCGGTGTGGATGCTGGCCTTCGCCCACTGACCCTCCGCCGCCCGTCAGCTTTCGTGGGTTTGCGAGCCTGCGACTCCTCTGCTCCTATGGGTTGAACAGGGAGAGGGCGTCATGCGGGCAGGGCTGGGACATTGGATCGCGGGCGCGATGGTCGCGGTCGCGGGGGCGGGGTCGCTGGCCGGACCCGCCGCGGCGCAGGACGGAATGCCGAATTTCCGCTCCGAGGCCGAGTTGCTGCGATTCCTGATGCCGGATCCCGAGGCCGGCCTGGCCATCGCCGAGGAGCCGCCGCCCCCGCCCGCGCCCCCGCCGATGGCTCC
>NZ_JAVHLH010000394.1 GCF_031082345.1 Brevundimonas sp.
TCTTCGTAGATGTGGGTGAGGAGGGCTTCATCCACGAGGTCGCGCAGGGTGCGAAGCACCGTGAGACCGTCTGCGGTCAGCTCCGGAGCGGAGGCCGAGGCGCGCAGCGCACGGGCCTCAAGGATGAGGTAGGACAGGGTGTCGACGGCGTCGGCGCCGGACATATGGCCGTCCAGTTCCTCGCCGGTTTTCATGCCGCCGATGCGATCGAGGAAGGTGATGATGCTCATTGAGTGATCTCCTGGGTCAGGGCGCAGTGCAGTTCGACAGACAGGCCGGACAGCCCCGAAAGGGTGTCCGCGACGGCCTTGGCCTGGTCGAGGTTGGCGTCCGGAAGGTCGGTGATGGCGAGGGCCTCGCCGTCCGCGTTGATGCCGTAGACGGTGTAGAATTCGGTGTTGGCTCGATCCTGACCGCCGTCGACGGCGCCGTCGCCGTCGGGGTCCATGCGACACCCGCCGATCTGCAGCACGGTAAAGTCGCGCCAGTCGGGCTGAGCGCCATCGGTGCAGCAGTTGAAGAGAACGGCCGGGTCGATCGGGAGAGGATCGGCTACCGCCGCCGGTTCTTCGGGAAGGAGGCCGTTCTGCTCCGCCATGCGCGCGAGCGCGCCGGCGATGATACGGGCCCCGTGTTCCAGAGCGTCGGTCTGGCAGGGCAGGAAGTCGCCCGACGTCCATCCCATCGCCTCAGCGAGGACAGTCGCCATGGCGTTAACGCCGGCCTCAGCGGCTTGGTCGAGGAGGTCCGACGAGACGGAGGCCAATGCGGCCTCGTCGTGCAAGTCAGCGAGATTCATGAGGGTCTCCCAGCTCCCAGCCGGAGGATCCGGCTGGCCCGCGGATCTGTTCCGCGATCAAGCCCTTCGTCAGGCGGGCCAAGAGCCGGGCGCGCACCCGCAGGGCCGTAACGAAGTGGAGGACGGCGAAGCCGTTGAGCGAGCGGCGAGCCCGCCCCTCCTGGGCGTGATTGATCGCGACATCCGCAGGTCGCCTCTGGCGGGAGCGGCCATGACCGAAACGCGCCGCTGTCCCGTCAGCCGCCCTGTCTGCGGTAGATGGTGGATCGATGGACGCCCGCGGCCTCGGCCGCCGCACTGACTGTCAGCTCGCCCGCCGCTAGTCGGGGCGACAGTTCCGACCAGACGTCGTCCGTCAGGCGTGGTGACGGCCCTGGGCCGCGCACGGCCCGGGCGCGATCGACGGCAAGCCGGTCGGCGGCGCCGGCGCCATGCAGGCGGTCGACAAGAGAGCAGAAGCTGAAGAACGCGCCGTTGTCGCGTCGCGTGTCGATGTCCTCGGCCAGCGAGACCAGGTGGAAACCGCGCTCGCTCAGCTTGCCGGTGTAGTAGAACAGGTCCCGCGAGGACCGCGCGAGGCGGTCCAGCGAAACCAGGCACAGCGCCCCGCCCGTCGACAGACTATCGTGAGCGGCAAGAAGGCCGGGTCGAAGAACCCGGCCGCCGGAAGCGTCATCCTGAAAGATCTCGGTGCACCCCGCCCGAAGCAGCGCGGCGCGCTGACGGGCAAGGCTCTGGGGGCTGGAAACGGAGCGCGCGTAGCCGATCATGAACCTGTCGCG
>NZ_JAVHLH010000395.1 GCF_031082345.1 Brevundimonas sp.
GAAGATCCTGTCGCCGCCGGCCGCGGACGCATCGACGCCGAGATGGTCGAGATGGGAGGTCACCAGAATGCATTCGCGCGCCAGGGCGGGATCGGTTCCGCCGACCATGCCGATGACGTTCGGGCTGGAGAAACGTCGCCAGTGATTTTCGGATTCGATCGTCATGCCTGAGGCGAGCGTGAAGGCCGGCAAGGGCTCGCCCCGGGCGGCGCGGGCCTGGATCCCGGCGAAATCGACCGGGGCGCCGTCGAAGACGTGGGCGGCCGCCACGCCGTCGAGGAGGGCCGAAAAGCGCATCGGAACGGGTCGATAGGGCTCACCGTCGTCCTGAAGCCAGTTGAAGAAGGGCTGGGCGAAGGCTGACCGCCAGTCGGCCCAGGACATGTCACCCGCCGCATCCCCGGGCCGGATGGGAACAAGGCCGGCGGCCCCGCGGGTCCGCGCCGCCTCGGTCCGGCCTTCCGAAAGGCGGTCGGCCTGCTCCGGGGTGAGGGTCGCGGGCGCCGCGTCATAATAGACGACGGCCTTTCCGCGAACGTCGAGGCCCTGATAGTCGTCGATTCCCAGTTCCGGATCGGCCAGGCCGTAGCCGGCGAACACGGCCCCACCGCTCCAGGTCTGGACGCCTTCCCCGGACATCACCGCCAGGGCGTGTTCCCCCAGCGGAAATCGCCGCCCGCCGATCGTCAGGCGCGGCTCGGGGTCGACGTTCGGAGTGCGTTCGACCAGCGGCGCCGGCTGGTACCAGCCGTTCGGAGCGGCGGGCTGGAGGCCGACGGCGTGGAACTGCGTCGCGACGTAGTGCGCGGCGAGGTCGAAGCCCCGGGTTCCCGTCCCTCGCCCTTCGAGCCGGTCGTCCGCCAGAAACTCCAGATGCGCCCGGACGGCCTCGGCGGAGAACAGCGGGGCCTCCGGCGCGGCGGGCGCCGGGCCGGCGAACAACAGCGCGGCGAAGGCGCCGGAGACCGCAAGATCGCGCATGCCGTTTTCGCTCCCTGTGCCCGACGCCAGTCATCCGGCATTTTCCGCCGCTGACAATCAGGAAAACCGCACCGGCGTCATCGACAGACCCGGCCCGGAAACAGACGAACGGTCAAGCCGAACCCGGACCGCGGCGCTGCGTTTGCAATGACAGCGAGAGGGACGATCATCAGTCCCGAAGCGGGACGGAGCGCGGGTCACCCCATGTTCGAATTCGGTCGGGACCTGAGGAAGCTGTTCGACAAGGCGCGCGAGAGCGACGACCTCGGCTGGCTGGAGCTGATCGGCGCCGATCTGGTCGAGGCCGAGGCGCGCCGCGAAGCCGTCGACGCCGGCCGCGTATCGTGCCCGCGCCCCTTCGATTGCTGGATCCGGGCCTCGGCGCTGTGGCGGGAGCACGCGCGGCGGACCGGACGGCGCGAGAGTCTCGATCGGGCGGCGAAATGCGCGTCGGACGCGGCGCGACACACGACCACCCCGGACCAGACCGCCGCGGCCGCGATCGAATCCGGAGAGATTCACCTGCTGCGCTTCGACCTGTTCGGCGGCCCGGCGACGCTGACGGCGGCCCTGGCCGACGCCCAGTCCCTC
>NZ_JAVHLH010000396.1 GCF_031082345.1 Brevundimonas sp.
CATGGCCGCGGTCTCGCCCGCGGCCATGCGCAGCAGGACGGACAGCTTCTGCGGCAACGGCGCGGGCGAGCGCGCCAGCATGGCCACGATCCGGGCGTCGCCCTCGACGGCGCCGCCGACCGCGCCGATGGTGGTGACGATCTCGGTCTCGTCGCGTTCGGTCAGGCCGCAGCCGCGCACGGCGCGCGCCAGTCCGGCCAGCACCCCCAGCTTCTGGGCGGCGGTCTGGTCGATGGCGGCCGCCCGCATCTCGCCCTCGAAACGCAGCGAACCGACGCAGGCCGACAGCCAACGGGCGGCGGCGCGCTTGTTGGCCATGCCGGTGACGTTCTCGCACAGCCGGGTCAGGGCCTCGGCCTCGCACAACACGGTGGTGCAGGACTTCACATAGGCGGCGACGAAGTCGGCGGTGACCAGGGCCTTGGAGCGCTCGTTGAACGCGGTCTGGACCTCCTCGAGGGTCAGCAGCCGGCCCGCCGTCGCGGTCAGGGTCATGGCCAGGGTGCGCAGGATGTCGATCTCGCCGGCGGCGTCGTTGGGGCGCAGGCGGCGCGGGCTCATCAGCTCGCGCACGACCATCCGCGCCAGGGCGGCGGACAGCAGCGGGAACTGTCCGGCCGCGACCCGCTCGCCAAGCCGGGCCGCGGGCCCGTCAACGACCGGCACCTGAAGCGCCAGACGGGCGTCCTGACGGATCAGGGCCGCGACCTCGCGCGGCGCCACCATCCGCACGACGGCGGCGAGAGAGGCGCCCTGGTCGAGCGCGGGCCCCAGCACGTCGGCCAGATTGGTCCGCGCGGCGAACAGCTCGCACATCACCTGTTCGATCGGCACCATGACCATGGCGTGCGGCGGACCGTCCATCGGCGCACGCCCGGCCAGGTCCATCAGACGATCCAGCCGGGCGCGTCCGCCCCTCACGCCCTTCAGCGCGCCGGAGATGATGCCGCCCATGATGAAGGCGCGGTCGGCCTGTCCGGCCAGCCGATGGGCGAGATCGGCGAGCGAATGGTCTTCCAGATCCGGGAACTGGTTGCGGCGCCCCGCGAACAGAAGGCGCTCGATCGCCCGGTCGGCCAGCTTCTGATAGTGGCGGACGAGATCGTGGACGGGCTGACCGACGGCCTGGCTTTCGGGCACGGCGACCTTCTGGATGGCGTGCTGCAGCTCGACCCCGGAGGCCTCCAGCTTTTCCGCCAGGTCCGGACGGTGCAGCAGTTCGAAGGCGGTGACGCCCTGGCGGTTCAGCCAGTCCTCCAGCACCCGGCCGATCAGCTCGCGGGCCAATGGTGCATAGAGATCCTGGGGCGATCCGCAGCGCGGACCGGCTTCGTCCTCGGGCACCACGCGCTTGCGGGGCGCCTCGGGCGCGCCGCGGGTCAGGACCGTGACGCTGTTGAAGGCCATGGTGTCTGGGTCGAGGGTTTCCTTGGTCACCCGGACGGCGGCGGCGCGGTTGTCGTCGAGCAACTCCTCGGCCGTCTGGATCGCATTGGCGCGGTCCTCCGTCGCCATCTGGAGGCTCCAGGGGGCCGGGGCGGTCTTTCGGATATAGACTTCGTAATGGA
>NZ_JAVHLH010000397.1 GCF_031082345.1 Brevundimonas sp.
CCAGGAATCCTCTTCGGGTCATCGAGTCTCGAATCCGGCGAACACGCCCGAGGATACGCACGAAGCGCGGTCCTGGCTCAATCACCTCGCCGAGGAGATCAGGGCGCCGCAGTTGGCGTCCTCGGCCAGACCCGGATCGACGAAGGCCGCCAGCGCCGCGAGCGGATTGACCAGGGCCGCAAGAATGCCGCCCACGCCGACCTGGGCCGCCACGGCCCCCCGGTCGAGGTCGACCTTCGGCGAGGTCAGCGGTCCCCGCACCAGGATCGGGGCCCACAGTCGGATCAGCCGCGCCTCCTTGGTCTCCCCGTCGATGCGCAGGTTGATGGTCTCGGCGCCGAGATCGATCGTGCCGCTGCCTGTGGCCAGAACGGGGGTGGTGTCGACGACGAAGGTCTTCGCCGTGGCCGTGCCGCCGCTGACCGTGAAGTCGGCCACGGCGCAGCGGATCTCAGCCGTCGATTCGTCGTCCAGCTTGAACAGCCCGGCCAGGACGTGGACGCCCATCAGCTCGGCGAAGGCGGCGCGCATCCGGCCCTGCGGCACGACCAGGCTGATGGTCCCCTTCGATCCGGCGGCGAAATCGTGAACCGAGGCCCCCGGCCCCTCAAGCCGCGCCCGGCCCAGCGCCCGGCCCGTCACGGTCGCAACGCCGTCGCGCGCCGGGATGATCGACTCCAGCGGATAGTTGCGCAGGCGAAAATCGATGGCGCTGTATGGCATGTCGCGGGTTGCATTGATCTTCGCCGTGCCGCGCAGCTCGCCGCGGTTGAAGGCGAAGGCGACCGGGTCGAGGTTGAGGATGCCGCTCTTGAGGTCCGCGCCGATGTCGACCTCGCGCACGTCGAGGTCGTTGCGCTTCACCCGCGCCGCCCTGTAGCGCAGCGTCCCGTCCATGACCCGCAGCCGCTCCACGTTCAGCGGCGCGTCCGGCAGCAGCCGGCCCGGCGCGCCCGAGGAGGCCACCGTGTCGCCGCCGGGGGTGACCCGGGGGTCCGCGCCCAGCACCGCCATCAGATCGTCGATGTCGAGCAGGCGCGAGCGCAGGTCGGCGTCGACCCGGAGCCGCTCATCGACCCGGTCGACCACGAGATCGCCCGACAGGTCGGAAGAGCCGACCCGGCCGCTGAAATCGGCGAAGGTGTATTTCGACCCGTCCCGCGTGAGCTTGCCGGCCAGCTGGTAGGGCGGGGTGTTGGGGGTGGTGACGCCGGTCAGCAGGTAGATGTCGGCGAGATCTCGGCCCCGCAGCTTCAGGGTGGCGTTGAAATGGCCGAGGTCGAAGGGCCGGGTGATCGAGCCGTCGGCGATCAGCCGCGTGCCCACGCCGGCGATCTCGCCGTGAAAGATGTAGGGCCGGTTGCGCCGGATGTTGATGAACGGTCCGCCCCGAACCATTACGGTCAGAGGCGTGCCGTTGACCGTGCCCTCGCCGTCCAGATGGAAGCCCGCCTGCTCGTCCGAACCCTCCCGCGCGTTGATCACGGCCTCGAGCTTGATGTTGCGGCCCTGCTCGTCGAGCGTGATCAGGCCGCCCTGGATCAGAAGCCGGTTGA
>NZ_JAVHLH010000398.1 GCF_031082345.1 Brevundimonas sp.
GCAGCAGCTCGGAGGCGTCCGGCGCGTCCGGCCCGCCCTCGGCGGCCACGGCCCCGATCGAGACGGTCGGATAGATGTCGAAGCCGGCCACCCTGAGCGGCTGCTCCAGGGCCTCGCGCAGACGTTCCGACGTGGCCCCGGAGCCGCGCGGCACGATCACCGCGAATTCGTCCTCGCCGACGCGGGCGGGATTGGCCTCCTGGGCGAAGGCGCCGTTCAGGCGCGAGCCGAGCGCCGCCAGCACCAGGTCGGCGCGCTCGTGCCCGAGGGCCTCGTTCAGCCGGCGCAGACGGTCGACGTCAGCCACCACCAGGTCGTATTCGCCCGGCTGGGTCAGGGTCTCGCCGGCGCGGGCGAGGAAGGTGCGGCGGTCCAGCAGACCGGTCAGATCGTCCCGATACGAGGCCGCAAACTTGGTTTCCAGCGCCACCACCCCGGCGGCGCGCAGTCCGTCCTCGAGCCAGACGCCGCGCCAGAGGCAGGTGTCGGAGTCGCGCATGCGCAGGCGCACGGCGACCTCGGTGCCTTCCGCCTGGGGCTTGAGGATGCGCTCGGCCAGCGAGCGATCGGACGGCACGGCCACGGCGGTGAAGGCGGCGCCCGAACACTCCGGCGCCAGCGGGCCGAGGCCCAGCGAGCGCGTCGCGCCCGTGAAGCGCATCTGGTCGTCGGACGGGGTCCAGATCCACAGCGCCGTATCCGCGGCGGCCAACGCCTCGATGGCGGTCGTCGCGTCCCAGGCCAGACTTCTGGAGCGATTGTTCAAAACGCGTGACGATCCCGACAGGACGGCGCCAAGGATCACCCCAGGTCAGCCGCCGCGTCCAACCCCGTCGTTGACGATGCCGAACAGTAGATGATCTGCCCAAGCGCCGTTAATTTTGAGATAAGCCCGCGCCTGTCCCTCCAGCGCGAAACCCACCTTTTCCAGCACCCGCCGCGAAGCCCGGTTGGTCGGCACGCAGGCCGCCTCGACCCGGTGCAGGTTCAATTCGTCGAAGGCGTGGGCCACCATGGCCCTGACCGCCGCCGTGGCGTGGCCCCGTCCCGCGTGGGGCTGGCCGATCCAGTAGCCCAGCGTCCCCGACTCGGCCACGCCGCGCCGCACGTTCGACAGGGTGATCGCCCCGACCAGCGCCTGGTCGACATCGGCGAAGATGAAGAAGGGCCAGGCGTTCCCCGCCTCCATCTCGCGCGCATAGATCGACAGGCGGCGCCGGAAGGCCGGCCGGGTCAGGTCGTCCTCGGGCCAGGTCGGCTCCCACGGCTGCAGATAGGCGTGGGACCTCTGACGCAGGGCGGCCCAGGCTTCGTGGTCCGAGGCGCGCGGCGGCCGCAGGGTCACCCCCTCCCCCTTCACGACCGGACCGGCCACGTCGTTTATCCAGTCCAGCAGGGCCATGGCGGAAGACTACCCCCCGGACGGTCAGCCGAAAAGAGCGTCGCGGAAGGCGGCGCCGGCGGGCGCGGCGGCCTTCGGGCCCAGCACGGCGGTCGCGGCCCGTCCCGCGGACAGG
>NZ_JAVHLH010000399.1 GCF_031082345.1 Brevundimonas sp.
TTTGGTGACGGGACGGGGTGGGTGGCGGACTTGCCGGGCAAACTGCATAGCGGCGGCCCTCAGGTCAGACCATGCGCGGCGCGCGCCTGCGCCTCGCGTTCCCAGAGGCGGCGGCAGGTCAGCGGAAGGCCGCCGTCCGAGCGGTCGCCGTCATAGCTGGGCCACGCCCGCGACCGCGCCCACTCCGCGCCGGAACGGCGCCAGACATAGTCAGACAGCACCCCCCAATGAGGGTCGTCATAGATGACATAGGCCCACTCATGCCGCCCGATCGTCATGATCGGAGAGACGTACAGGACCGGGGCGAGGAAGAGATAACGGACCTCGGGCGACGCCGAAGGCGGCGCAGCCGAGGCCGAGAAAAGGGCGAGCTGCGACACCGTCAATGCTCCGTTGGTTCGGTTGCGAGGATCAGGGCCTGGGCCGCCGCGACGCGAGCGGCGGTGAGGGCCGGATACAGGTCGCCAGTCGGCCCGGTCCCATTCGCGACAGCGTCCACCACAGCGCCCGCCGCCGCCTCCAGCTGGTCGAGCGCGAGGAACAACGAATGGGCGCTGGCCAGCATCACACCATCGGCAGGCGAGCCGAGAACAGCCGCGACCACACCCCCCGTCTCGGAGACGACGAGGCGGCGGGGCTCAACAAACCGCCAGTTCGGAACAGGGCGCGTCACAGGCGAGCCTCCGCGACGCTGGCCGGAGCCGAAAGGCGAAGGCGGCGAGCGAGCGACGCCTGTGTCTGGCGGCCAATCTTGCGGTCCTCCCGGCGGGCCTGTCGGATGACGGCGACCGGCGACGGGATGACACCCTGACACAACGACCGGCAGGCGATCCGCGCCGCCGTCGTGTCGCGCAGGCCGTGGCAGGCGACCGCGTAGCGGACGGCGTCTGCGGCCAGTCGTTGCCGATCAGCCGAGCCAAGGCCGGTCTTGCCGGCCGCCTGCAAGGCCTCCTCCAGGGCGAAGGTGGGGTCATCCTCGCAGAGGGCAGCGAGGTAGACGCGCGCGCGACGGGCGCGCGGCAGTTCGCGAAGGGTCAAGGGCAACATGGGGACTCCGTTGTCTGCCTCAGATGCGGCGGGCGAAGGTGACGCACCCAAGGGGGAAATCGTGATGGAAGGCGCCCGCGCTTTTCCGAAGCGTGGGCGGCAAAGCCGCACCGCGGTCGGGGGAGGGAGGCGATCAAGGTCGAGGCGGGCGGAGGGGGATCACCCGCGCTGCAGACGTAGTCGAAGGGCGGGGACACCGCCGGCGAGCCGCGTAGCGGTTGCCTTGAACAACGACCGGGGGCTGGCCCCCCAAGAGAGGGATGTGGACAGACGATGACGCGACCAGGCGCAAGCGACCGCGAGGCCGAAGGCCAGCTGGTCGCCAAGCCCGGGAG
>NZ_JAVHLH010000039.1 GCF_031082345.1 Brevundimonas sp.
CATCACAGTCGATACCAAGAATTCTGACCTCGGCGCCTCGGCGACGTAGTCGCGGTAGGCGAAATTGATGAGGTCTCTCACCAGCTCGAGGAGACCGCCGGTGGGCAGGCCTTCAAAAGGATCGCCGTGCGCCAGGGTGTTTCGACGTTCGGCGAGAGTTGGACGGGTGTCGCCCGTCAACTGGCCAATGGCGGTTCCGCCACAGCGCGTAACCATCGGGATCTGCGCATCGGTCAGACCATCCGAGGCGACCATGAACTTCAGGAGCGCTGCGAAGCTGCGCTTCGACTTGGAGACACGCCCGCCGTAGCGATCCATTACCGCCAGTTCCAGCGCGATCAGGGCGGCGAGTTCGCCGGCTTTCACCACGCCGAAATCGGCCCAGCCCAGCAAGTAGAGCGTTTGCGCGCGTGCGAACTTCGCGCGAACGATATCCGGAATGCGCGCGTCGATGCCGAGGCTCTCGACGAAGCGCCGCCAGTCGGCGGCTTTCTCAAATTGGACGAAACCGCCCGGATTGCCTGGCGTCGGCCAGGCGAGCAGCACCGGCTGTTCTCGGTCGGTCAGCGTGATGTGCGGTCGATCGGTCATCGACGTCAGGCGGGCCGCAGCATCCGCTGGATGCGGAGCCGCTGAAAGCCATGAGCATGCACATGCGTGCGAAGCTGACGGATGTCGTGGACACCAAAGGCGACGGCCGCCTTCAACGGGCTGGCGAAGGTTGCGTAGTAGGACCAGCGGGCGTCGGTCGGCAGCGGCGCATTCTGGCGGCGATCGGTAATGACGATGTCGCGTGGGTCGCTGGTGTTGCGGAAAGCGTGGAAGGTGATCCAGTCGGGTCGCCGATAGCGCGCGGCCTTGCTGAACGGCACTGACTGCAGCTTCACGTCGGTCTGATCCAGGACCCAGTCGCGCTGCTCCATGATCTGGCGGACCATGTGGCCGGCCATCTGCTTGACGCGATCAGCGAGAACCTCCTCGCGAAACTCTTCCAGCAGGTGCTCCTCGATACCTTCGACCGCTGGTTTGCCCAGCTGAGAGGCCGTCTCAAGGCGCGCAACATTCTCGGGCTGGGTCAGGAACGCCCAGATTCGCTGGCCAAGTTCGGTCTCGAACAGCGACCTGAATTTTTCGGGGTTGTATGCAAACATGACGGGGCTTCCTTTACCGGGCAAATATGGCCGGTTAGATTGACCTGTCAACGGACGCTGGTTAGCTTCCGTGTTCGTGGGATGGGAGACGGGTTTTGGATTTCGAGGACCTGGTGACGGCGCTCGCCCCACCGCCCAATCGCGTTGGCAAGGCCGATGGCGACCACGAACATCATCTCTACGAGGGTGCCGTGATGGTTGCGTACGCCATGCACCTGCTTCGCACGGAAGGCGCTCTGAACGTTCGTATTCACCCGGACGGCGAGCATGGCAAACAGTTCGATTTCTCTGGATGGCTGGAGCGCCGCCAATTCCGGAAAGTCTCCACGATCGGCGCCACGTCCTATGGCGGCGTCTATGAGCATTCCGCCGGGCAGACGGTCACCGTAAATCCGAGATCTGGTCTCGGCGATGTCGTCGCGGAGATTGGTGATCAGGTCATCTCGGCTGAGTGTAAGGGCGGCATCATCAACACCAGGCATTCCGGTCAGGTGTCCCGGCTCTACAAAGGCCTCTGCGAGACGGTCGGCATGCTCATGGCGACGCCGGCGCAGGGGCGACAGGTTGCGGTCGTCCCGTTTACGGCCAGCACCTTACGCCTTGCAGAGCGCCTTGCGCCGCGGTGCGCCTTGGCCGGCATTGAGATCGCTCTGGTCGGCAGCCAAGGAGAAGTCATGGACGTGAAGTCGCCGCGAGACGCACAGCACGCTACAAGCACGCTCAAGTAGCAAGAAAGGTGGGGGGAATGCTGAGTCGGGGATCTGAGTGGCGGCGCTGGGAACCGCATATCCACGCGCCGGGTACGGTGATGAACAACCAGTTCAGCGGGCCGACGGCTTGGGAGGATTACCTGACGGCGCTCGAGCAGGCCGTGCCCGTGATCCAGGCCGTCGCTGTTACCGACTACTATGTGACCGACACTTACGAGGAAGTGCGTCGCCAGCGGGAGGCCGGCCGGCTGCCGCACGCCAAGCTCGTGTTTCCCAATGTCGAACTGAGGCTGGACGTGGCGACGGCCAAGGGAGGCTTCGTCAATCTGCACCTCTTCGTGAGCCCGGAAGACCCAGACCACGTTGAAGAGCTGCGGCGGTTGCTATCGCGGCTGCAGTTCAACGTCATGCAAGATCGCTTCGACTGCACCCGGGAAGACCTCATCCGCCTCGGCAAAAAAGCCGATCCAAAAATCACCGATGATGGTGCGGCGCTGTCTTACGGCGCCAACCAGTTCAAGGTGAACTTCCAGAAGTTGCGGGAGGTGTTTTCCGAAAGCGGCTGGGCGAAGAAAAACATCCTGATCGGGGTGGCGGGCGGCGCGACCGACGGGACGTCGGGCGTGCGCGAAGCCGCCGATCAAACCATCCGGCGCGAGATCGAGGGATTTGCTCATGTGATTTTCGCGAGCAGCGAAGCACAGCGTGATTTCTGGCTCGGGAAGCGCGATCTGACGCCTGCGGAGGTTCGCAGCCGATATGGCGGGCTCAAACCCTGCCTGCACGGCAGTGACGCGCATAAGTTGGAGGATGTCGCCACCCCGTTCGGCGATCGCTTCTCGTGGATCAAGGGCGCGCTGGAGTTCGATGCATTGCGTCAGGCGTGCATCGACCCGGGCGGGCGGGCGCATGTCGGCTCCGAGCCACCCGCATCGGCCACCCCTTCACAGGTAATCGCGCAGATCGAAATCCTCGATGCGCCGTGGGTGACGACGCCGGTCATCCCGCTCAACCCGGGTCTGGTGGCGATCATCGGCGCTCGTGGATCCGGCAAGACCGCGTTGGCCGACATGATAGCGGCGGGCTGCGACTCGATTTCCGATGAGTCCTGGAATGCTGACGAATGGGCGAATCCGTCCTTCTTGGTCCGGGCCCGGCCGTTGATCGGCCACGGGAAGGTCAAGGTGAGTTGGGCGGCGGGCGAGCCGAGCGTTCGCTCTCTCAACGGCGCGGACGCAAACGGCCCGTTTGCCTACCAGCGTGTGCGTTACCTGTCGCAGCAGTTTGTCGAGGAACTTTGCTCATCGAGCGGCCTGACCGACGGCCTGCTTCGTGAGATCGAGCGGGTGATTTTCGAGGCCCATCCCGACGAGGAACGTGATGGCGCGCTGGATTTCGAAGAACTGCTGGAACAGCGGGCGACCCGGCATCGGCTCGCGCGCCAGCGCGAGGCTGAAGCGGTCTCGCAAATCTCCGATCGGATCAGCACCGAACTTGAGAAGGAAAAGCTCGTCGCGACCTACGAAGGTCAGGTCGCGCAGAAGAAGAAGCTGATCGACGCCTACACGGCCGACCGCGCCAAGCTGGTTTCGGCCGGAAGCGAACTCCGCGCGCAGCGTCACACGGATTTGGCGGGCGCTGCAAACCAGGTGAGAGCGAAGTTGCGCCAATACACCGGCCAGCGTCAGACGTTCCTGGCGATGCAGGACGAAGTGAAGGATCTACGACGAAATCAGGCTCCCGAAACGCTTCGCCAAGCCCAGAGCCGACACCCCCAGAGCCGTATGTCGGACGAACAGTGGGCGGCTTTCCTGTTGGATTATAAGGGCAAGGTCGATGACGATCTGGCCGGCTACGTGAAATGGGCCGATCGCAAGATCGCGGGACTGAAGGGAACAGCGCCCCCTGCCGGCGACCCGAACACGCCCTTCTTCCCGGACGACACGGACCTGGCCACCTTGTCGCAAGCCGTCCTCGATGCGGAAATGGGCCGACTAGAGAAGCTCGTGAGCGCCGATAAGGAAACGCAGAAACGATATACCGCCCTGTCCGGCAACATCGCGACCGAGACGGCGGCCCTTCAGACCCTCAGCGATAAGCTGAAGGACGCGCAGGGCGCCAAGGACCGCGCGCGTGATTTGCAAGGAGAGCGCGAAGAGGCCTACGGCAGGGCGTTCGATGCTCTGGTCGCGGAGCAGTCGGTTCTCGAACAGCTCTACGCGCCGTTGATGGCGAGGCTCGCCGCGTCGTCCGGCACATTGAAGAAACTATCGTTCTCAGTTGCCCGGGTCGCAGATGTCGAGCAGTGGGCATCAGAAGCCGAAGATGGGCTCATCGATCTGCGCAAGGCCGGATCATTCCGGGGCAAAGGCACGCTGGTTCAAAAGGCGAATGAGGTCCTGAAAGACCCGTGGGAAACCGGGGACTCCGCGGCCGTCGGCGCTGCGATGGCGAAATTCCGCGGCCTCTATCAAAACGATCTGCTCGACCATTCCCCGGTCGCGCATACCGATCAGGTCGAGTTCCGGGCGTGGTCGAAGCGTTTTGCGCAATGGCTGTTCAGCACCGACCATATCTCAATCCGGTACGGCATCGATTACGATGGCGTCGATATCCGCAAGCTGTCGCCCGGCACGCGCGGGATCGTTCTATTGCTTTTGTACCTTGCCCTCGACGACAGCGACGATCGCCCGCTCGTGATCGACCAGCCAGAGGAAAACCTCGACCCGAAGTCAGTGTTCGACGAGTTGGTGCATCTGTTCGTCGAGGCCAAGTCGCATCGTCAGGTGATCATGGTGACGCATAACGCGAACCTGGTGATCAACACCGACGCGGATCAGATCATCATCGCTGAGTCCGGTCCGCATCCGCACGGTGCATTGCCCCCGATCACCTACACGTCCGGCGGCCTGGAAAGCGCTTCGATAAGAGAGGCTGTGTGCAACATTCTGGAAGGCGGCGAAGGCGCGTTCCAGGAGCGCGCCCGGCGACTGCGGGTGAGGCTGGAGCGATAGCTGTGGTTCCTATCGTCGCCGTTGCCATCCCCGGGACGTCTAGATGAGCTCGCTCAATTTCTCAGGGCTGACAAGTGACGAGGCCCGCGCCGTCCAGGGCGCGATATCACGTGGGGAGAACTTTCACGGTTATATTCCAGCAGCGAGCTTAGCGTTTATCGTCCGCAATTACCGCGAGCTTGCGGCGTTGGGTGCGCTGGAGGCGCCATGGCTGGATGCCTATGTCCATGCATCGCATTTCAACGCTCACGGCGTGTCGGTTTTGAAGGCGGTTTTCGACGCCTGTGACCGCAATCGTCTGCGGTCTCTCAAGCCCTTGGGTGATGACGCTATAGGCGGGCGGCTGACCCTCTTTCGCGGCTGCGCTGGTCCGGTGCACAGCTGGGGGATGTCGTGGACATCCTCGCTCGACAAGGCGATCTGGTACGCGGCTCACCACGCAGAGTTCTACGACCTCTCTAATATTGCGGTGTATGTCGCGACGGTGGCGACCGAAGACGTTTACTGCCGGCTCGATCACTACGACGATGACTTCATCGCTTATGCGCAGAGCGCTTGGCGGATCGACGTTCCTAGCGGGGAGTTCCGCCTGGATCGGCCTAGATGAAGCGACCCGAGTTTATGCAGGCGGCAACCAAATGGTTGTCTCCAGCTGCCGGCGGGGCTTGAGCGCTAGCGGAGGCGTCTCTATCGGCGCCGACGTCGTCGCCAGGGATGCCGGCCATCGTCCGACAGCTTGTCCCGCCACTTGTCGATGTGATCGTCCATTTGCTGCATGAGATCGCCCTTGGCGTCGATATCGGCGACCAGGGCGACGCTGACGAAGCCCGGTTCGTCTTCCACCGCCGGTAAACGCCAAACTTCGTACCGCGTGACGCCCTGTCTTGTTCCGGCTGGCGGTGTGGGGTTCGGCCCCCAGGCATCGGCCAGCTTCGGGTCGCGCGCGCGCAGTTCGGCGAAGTCGATCGTCCATCGCTGATCTGAAACCGTGCCGAAAGCAGGGACGATGTCGGGGATAAGATAATCGCGAACGATGTTGTCGAGGTCATGTAGAACCGTCGGCGGGGTCTTGGGGTTCGGCCTGACGACGACTTCCAGCGCTACAGCGACAACCAGCGGGCTGATGATCCAGTCCCAACGCTTTTTGAAAGCGGCGATTTCGTCCACCACATTTTGCTTGAACCTTGATGATCCGCCGGACGCGATGGGCAGTTCGCCCACCTGAAGCCGAAGCTTGGATTCCCCCACCAACCCGGCCCACATCTTTTTGTCAAATCCAGTGGGAAGGCCCCGAGGAAGGCCGTACATCCACCCTAGGACGGGAATGTCGACGCCGCTGCGACCGAGCAGTGCGCGCTGCGCGCTCCAGCGAACCATCTCTCGGTACGCTTCGTACGTTTTGTCCCCAAGGGCTTTCCGTTGGGCTTTCTCGTCTCGGATGAGATTGCGAAACGTGTCGACCCACTCACCCTCGCGCTCCTGCTCATAGTGGGACTCCATGCTCTCCGCAGCTTGCAGAGCCCGCCCTGCGAGTTCCAGATCGTCGAGCATGTCGGCAAAGGGCCGGGCTTCGATACGGATGTTGGGTCGGTCTTCACCGTGACGGCACGACACCGACAAGGCCTGAATCTGACTGTCATCGGCATACAGAAGGCTCTTCTTCGGCCAATCCACCCCGGTCATCCGGTCACCGAGGAGGTCCAGAAAGTTCTTGGCGATCGTGTGTGCGTGCGGGGGAGACTTGCCTGCCGTCGCCAGGTCGAGCTTGAGCGCTACATCGCCCCTGAACGTACCGCGTTTGATCGACGTGAGGTGTTCGGCAACCGCCTTCTGAAAGGCAGCTCGGTCGGTGGCCGACATCTTTTTTGACTGCGGCTCGATATCCTCGATGCTGATGTGGAGTCGCCGTCGGCGTCGTGACTGGTATCGGGCTGACGCGCCAGCGTCGCTTGCCATGAAACTTTTGAAATCACTCAACGCCGTCACACCTCGTAGATTGGTGGGCCGTTTTCGGCTTCCTGCTTCAGGATCTGATAGCGGATCTCGATTGCCGCCTGGGACGAAGATTGAGCCAAGCTATGTCGAAGGCGATCGCGCGCAAAGTCGCGGTTTGATTGGCCCCTTGCCGTGCATCGCGGTGCAGCCTGCCGGAAGTCTGACCTTGTCATCTCAGCGGCTTGGCAGGTCGGCGATCAGGTTCGTCAGTATATGTTCAATCTCGTCCATCCGACCTGCCAGGCGGCCGTCGATGAGGTGCGCGTGACCTTCGCGGGTTTCGAATTGGTACGACGTTTCGAAAGCTTCCATCGAGGCCGGATCTGTCTTCACGCCGACGACGACGAGTTGCTCATAGGCGTGGACCATGAAGTTGAAGAGGCAGGGATTGATGTTCACGGCCTCGCCATACCAGTGGAAGCGGCGTTCGCAGGCGGCGCGTGTTTCGGCGCGCCACTTCTGGCCCACGGTCTCGATCGCCCGCTCGACCTGATCGCGTCGGACGAGGCAGACGAAGGCCAGGACGCTGCTGGCGGGCGAGGGGATCACACGCACATTGGCGTCGATTTCGTCCTGATGGTGCGCGAAGTTTCGAAGCGCCTTTAAGGCGGCGAATTCGTCCAGATGTTCGAAGTCCTGAACCTCGGCCTTCCTCAGCTTGTCATTGAGGCTGTGCATCGCGGTGAGCGTCTGGAACAGGGTGTCCGGTCCTGGAGAAACGCTGTGCGCTTCATAGGCGCGGAACAAGCGGGCGGCGGCTTTTGAGGCCGATTGCAAGGCGGGAGCTTCATCAGGGGTGATCATGGGCGCAGCTAGACCGGACGGGGACGCCGCCTCAAGACCTATCGGCAGGCGTCAGTTTCCGCCTCCAGCGCGGTCAGCGCACGCAACAGGGCGCGATGGATCGGCCGCGGACGCCGACGCGGCTGGGGATCCTGGTCCTCAACATCTCCTCCCAGTGGCTCTGCATAATTCGTTTCAGCCCGCGCGATACTGCGGATATGTCGGCGCGTGCTGTCGACGAAGGTCTACCGGTAGCGGGCTTGGCCGTTAGATGTATCGGCGATAGTCGCTGCTCTCGGCTTGGCCGTCCTTCACGTACTTCAGCACCTCGCCGACCTTGCGGGCCGCACGGATGGGAATGGGCAGCCGCTGGTTCATCTGGGTGGAATTCCAGTTGATCTTCGTGAGGGACAGAACTTCTTCGGTGAGTTGGCTGACAGTGCTGTCACAGCTGCTGTGGGGACATAGCAGTAGCGGGCGAGGGTCGTACTGGCCCGGGTACGTGCCATAGTAAGGCATGCTGCCATTGGTATAGAGCAGGCCCTTTCCGCCAAGGTCGACGAAGGTTCCCCGCAGGACCGGGTAGTTGCCGTCTCGCAGGAGCTTCAGGGAGTAGGATTCTTGCACCCAGACCAGGTCGCGCAACTCGGCACCGGCATCCGTTAAGGCCCGCAGCATTCCCTGAGCCTCGTCCTCCCGAAACTTGGAAGTCTTCAGCACGATGACTCGCGCTGGGAAGTGCTTGTGGTGGGTCTTGTAGGCACCTAGCACGTTAGAGATCAGCTCATAGGCGTCATCTCCGGTCATGTACGGATGTCGGCCTCGGCTCTCGGTGTGCGCCCGCTTTCCCTTGAGGACAAACCCGCGGCCACGCTCATCGAACATCTGCGCGGCGCTGGTGAAGAGCTGTTGTCCGCCAGCCTCGCGGTAGAAGCTGATCCCCACATAGCAAGCGGTATACTCGCCCTCGCGCGGCATTCGTCGCCACGGGATGCGGCCGCTTCCTTTGTAGTAGAGGGTGCTGAGCAGGTTCCAGGCGATGCCGGCGGGGTCCTGGATCTTGCGGGCGCTGGTTTCCTTGACCTTCCGAGGGATTTTCGCCTTCGTGTCCACGACGTCTTCCCAGACGATCTGGATCGGGAAGCTGATCCCCATGGCCTTGGCCTTGAGCATGCCGCGGAAATTCGGCGCGTCGGAGCCGCCGCTGTCGTCCTTTTCGAAAGACCCTTTGGAATCGACCTTGGCGTTCCATACCCGCTCGATCAGGGCGACGGGCAAGGCGACGATGGCGACCTGGGGCCGGTCGCCGCTTTCGTCCATGGCGCGGAGCTGGTCGATGATCTCGCCAACGGCGAGTTCCACGGCCTTCTCGTGGTTCGGCTCCTGGGTGATCTTCTCGATGCGCGCTTGGGACAGAGCGAGGGCGGCGCCCTCCTCGATTTCGAACCGGCATCGGTAGGGGTTCTGATTGGTGAGGCCGGGGAAGGCAGGATGCAGGTTGGGGTGCTTCTCCGACATGCCCTCGAACCCGGCCGTGGCGGCGTCGAGGAATTTGCGCGTGTCCTCGATGGTCTTCGCGCTGCCGACAACGCCCACCTTGATCACGTCACCCGCGAAAGCCTGCAGCGGCCCCGCCTCAAAGAGGCCGAGCCGTGGATCGGGATGACTGTGCTTGTCGCCGAACTCCAGCATCGGCTCGTCGAAGATACGGCTTTTGAAGTCCATCAGCCGAACAGCCCGATCTGGTCGTCCGATTCGTCGGCGCGAGACTTCGGTGTGCCCCAAACGTCTTCGGGCACGCGGGTGGCGAGTTGCACCTTGGGCGGATCGCCAAAGGTCAGCACCGGCACCGTTCCTTCGGCGGCCGTAAACAAGGAGACAGCACCAGGCGCCAGCTGGGCCTTTGTAAGCGCACGGTGCCACATGATCACCTGCCCGCGCAGAGACGCGCTGTTGTCCATTCGCTTCTTTCCCGAGAGGAGAGCGGCGGGATAGGCGTGAGCGGTGAACCCGTTGGTCGTAAAGTAGTACGTGGGATTGATCACTAGGCACCATTGGTCGCCGAGCAGCTCGAAGCGCGGCTCAAAGGCGTGGTGGCGAACGAACCCGACCCGACCCGGTTCCTTCTTGCTCATCGAGACATTCACGACGTCGGCCGCGGTCCGCTTCTTGGCGCTGTCGTAGGCGAAGACCCGGCTTTGATCCTTTTCGAGGGCGCGGAAGTAGAAGAGCTTGCGGTCCTTGTTCCAGGCGAGATCCTCCCGGACCTGATGTTGCAGGGTGCACCGCAGTAGGTACGAAAAGTAGTTCTGCTCATCGATATCCTCGTGGAGTGCTAGGTGAGCCGTGTCGATCGCCTCGACATTGCCGAGATCGACGATCCGACTGCAGACCGTAGTTCGTGGATCTGAGAACGACCACAAGCTCCCATCGCGGATGACCCAGTCGAAGCGCGGCGCGACCTCAGCGTCGAGGAGTGCCTTGGCCGCGCTCTTGCCGGTGTGCAGCGTGCTGGCCACAAAAACCTCGGGCGGCAGGATCAGGGGCAAGATGTTGACGAGAGCTTCCTCGCCTTCGCCCAACGGCGGTACGTAATAGCCAAATCCGCTTTTCGGGACCGTCAGCGCGGCCAGGCGATCCACCGCACCGATGTCGAGTTTGTCGTTGGCCTTGTCGAAAAGAAGCCGCCGCTCTTCATTGAGCGCACCTCTCGGCACTTCCTGCCAGTAAAGGCTCTCGTCGCTTCGCCGGTAGACGACCAAGATCACTGGCAGGTTCGAACCGCGCCAGTATTCGAGATCATCGCTCTTCATTAGATACGCGAAGCCGGCATCAGTTTCGGAGGCGTAGCGACCCTCTTGCGTTGCCTTGACCTGCACGGCGATCATCTTCGCAAGCGGCCGGCCCTCCAGCATGACCTCGGCGATCCCATCGATACCGGCTTCAAGTCGGCTCCGGGCGTCGAACTGGAAGCCTATTTGAAGAAACCGCTGGCGCGCGGCCACTTCGCCGAGCTCGCCCAGGATTTGGTTGGCCGTGATGAGCTTGGACATTGGGGTGACCATAGAACAATCGGCGAACAGAATACACGATTCTGATGTGTCGGCTGCGACCTCGAAGCCTGCTGGCGCATTGCCGAAGCCAAAAGTCCAACTTGAACGGCATTTTTCCAACATTGGACTTCGGCAGAGGATTGGGTTGGTAGAAGTCGGTCGTCTGGCTCGGCCGGCTCCCCACCAAGGTCGGGAATCCGCACGTGCGCCAACGTCCGCTCATGATGCTGTGGACGGCTCTCCAACCCACCGGCAGCGTTAGCTTCCGGTCAGAGCTGGAGGAGAGCCATGGGACAGGTAGTCACGATTGGATTGGACATCGCGAAGTCGGTGTTTCAGGTGCACGGCATCGACGCTGAAGGCGGCGTAGTCATTCGACAGAAGCTGACGAGAGCGCGGCTTCTGAAGTTCTTCGGCAAGCTGAGGCCCTGCCTGGTTGGGATCGAGGCATGCGGAACAGCTCACCACTGGGCCCGCGAGTTGATCGGCCTGGGCCACGATGTGCGGCTGATGCCGCCGAGCTATGTGAAGCCGTATGTGAAGCGCCAGAAGAACGACATGGCCGACGCGGAGGCGATCTGTGAGGCCGTCAGCCGGCCGACCATGAGGTTCGTGCCAGTGAAGTCTCCCGAGCAGCAGAGCATAATGGTGCTTCACCGCACGCGATCGATCCTGATCCGCCAGCGGACCCAGGTGTCGAATGCGATCCGCAGCCACATGGCGGAGTTCGGGATGGCGGCCGCGATCGGTCGCCAAGGCCTGCAGACGCTGATCGAAGTCGTGGAGGATGTGGCGGATCCGCGTGTTCCGTCCGAGGCACGGGGTTGCCTGACCATGCTGGTTGCTCAGCTGCGGCTTTCAAACGCGCAGATTCTTGAAGGGGACCGACTGATCAGAACCAATGCCCGCTCGACCGAGGTCGGTCGCCGGCTGATGGAGATCCCGGGCGTTGGCCCACTGCTGGCCAGCGCCCTCGTAGGTACGATCGCCGATCCGAAGGCGTTCAAGACCGGCCGCAATCTGGCGGCCTGGATCGGTCTCGTCCCACGACAGAACTCTAGCGGTGGCAAGGAGCGGCTCGGCGGCATTACCAAACAGGGCGATCGCTACTTGCGACAGATGCTGGTCGTCGGCGCCCTGGCTGTCGTGCGCTACGCCGTGCGGAACGGCACGCGACGGCCATGGCTGGTCCAGTTGCTCGCGCGACGAACGCCGAAGGTGGCAGCCGTCGCGCTCGCCAACAAGACCGCCCGGATGGTCTGGGCGATCATGACCTCCGGCGAACGCTACAGGGAGCCGCTGGCGGCATAGAGATCAGGCTGAGGCGGGAGTGCCGCGGCTGACGAGCTTGGGAAGGGCGAGCAGGATGTAATGCGACAGCCGGTCGATACCGGAAGGCGGGAAAACCCACTTGCGCCAGAGCGCTTCGAGCGCGTGCTTTTGGTCGGGACCCGTCTTCGCGGAAGGCATTATGGCCAGCGGTCATGCGTACCGCACCAACAGGTCGAACACATGGCCGCACCGACCAGACTTAGCAGAACCTCACTTCACCCTTGCCAACGGGGAGCCGTCCACACATGGCGCATCTCGGACCATACCGCTCGAAGCTGCTCTTTCGGTGCTTATCCCGGCTGGCGCCGTATTCGCTGCGGCAGGCGACCCTTGAGAGTCTCTTGGCATTGTCGGTGGTCCTCATGGCGGTCCGGAGGACCAAGGCAAAGGCGCTTTGGCGGGGGTGGGGGCTGGCTCGCGGGCCGCTGGTGCCGTTAGGCGGGTAAAGACCGGGGGGCGGCGGCGTCTCCTGCGCGCGCCAGCCTCGCGCGGCCTCTCTGTGGCTTGATCTGATCGAAAGCCGGCGGCTTCCGCAACCGGGCGGGGCGAGTTTCTTCCCCGGCCTGCGGCCTCCTCGCGAGACAAGAAACACGCCCCGCCCGGTCCTGCGCTGTCGCTTCGGGGTGCTTGCGCCTGGCGGCGCCGCGACCTGCGGGCCGCCCGTCTTCCGATCGGACGATCGCCATCGAGGCCGCGGCAGGCGTGGCCCGAGATCAGCAAGGAGACACCACCATGGCCACCATCGGAACCTTCACCCGGCAAGCGGACGGCGCCTACAGCGGTTCGATCAAGACCCTCACCCTCAACGTCAAGGCGGCCCAGCTGCGGGCCAACGAGAAGACCGACGACAAGGCTCCAGACTTCCGCATCTTCTCCGGCCAGACCGAGTTCGGCGCCGCCTGGAAGAAGACGAGCCAGCAGAACCGCGACTACCTGTCGGTCAAGCTCGACGATCCCAGCTTCCCGGCCCCGATCTACGCCTCGCTGGTCGAGGTGGAAGGCGGACACAGCCTGATCTGGTCCCGCTGACCAAGCCGCGGCGGCGCTGACGACAGCGCCGCCGCCCTTTCTCTCAGAACTCATCCGGAGGAGGTCGCCATGTCGCGCCCCAACGAACCCTCACGTCCCGATCTCTACACCCGCATCACCAGCCAGATCGTCGCCCAGCTCGAAGCCGGCGTCCGACCCTGGACCCAGCCCTGGACCGCGGCCCAGAGCGTCAGCCGGCCGCTCCGGCATAACGGCACGCCCTACCAAGGCATCAACGTCATCCTGCTCTGGGGCGAGGCCGGGGCGCGAGGCTTTCAGTCCTCCACCTGGATGACCTTCCGACAGGCGCTGACGCTGGGCGCCCACGTCCGCAAGGGCGAGCGCGGCGCCACCGTTGTCTACGCCAACCGGCTTGTCCGTACGGAGACCGACGACGCCGGCGATGAGGCGATCCGGTCTATCCCCTTCCTGAAGGCCTATACCGTCTTCAACGTCGAGCAGATCGAGGGTCTGCCGGCTTCGCACGTCGCGCCGCCCGCACCGGTCCTGAACGCCGGCGAAAGGGTCGAGCGCGCCGAGGCGTTCTTCGCCGCGACCGGGGCCGAGGTCCGACATGGCGGCGGCTGCGCCTTCTACGCACCGGGGCCAGACGTCGTGCAGATGCCGGTGTTCGAGAGCTTCCGTGATCCCGAAGCCTATTACGCCACTCTCGGCCACGAGCTGACGCACTGGACCCGGCACCCCAGCCGTCTCGACCGCGACTTCGGTCGGCGACGTCACGGGGACGAAGGCTATGCCCGGGAGGAACTCGTGGCCGAACTGGGCGCGGCGTTCCTGTGCGCCGATCTCGGTCTGGCTTTGGAGCCGCGTGAGGATCACGCCGCCTATCTCGCCTCGTGGCTCGAGGTGTTGCGCGACGACAAGCGGTTCATTTTCTCCGCCGCCGCCCACGCTCAACGCGCCGTGGATTATCTTCACCGGACCGGGGAGGGGTGCTGACCCGCCGGACCTGAAGCCGCAGGTGCGCGGGCCGGCCATGGCTGGCGCGCGCACCACCGGGGCTGTAACGTTTCTCGCCTGCCGAACGAAGTGAGTTTGATGATTGGACGTCGTATGACAACGGCCTGGGCGCCGGCCATCCTGGCCGTATTCGCGCTCCTGTTTGCGTCGAGCCCGGTCACCGCCTTGCAGACGTCGTCAACGCCCATGGCGATGCTCATGGCGCCGGCCGACGCGTCCGGCTCGGACACCCCCTGCGATCCTGTGGAGAGGGGCTGCGTCCGCTTGTGCGCCGTGCTCTGCCAGGGGCTCGTTCCGACGCCGACGGTCGTCGTTCGCAGGGCGCCGCCTGCTGATGTCCATCATTGTCTCCCGGCCAATCCCCTCGTCGGGCTTGGGCCGGAAGCGGAGGACCCGCCTCCCCGAGTTTGATCTCCACCGACGAACCTTTCTCTGAAAACCGATCCATGGAGATCAACTATGAAACGCACTCTTTCGCTGGCGGCCCTCGTGCTGCTGACCTCGGCCTCGGCTGCCTTCGCGGCCGCGCCCGACACCGTGGTCAAGGCCGCCGCCTCATGCTGCGAACTGCTCGCGGCCTGCTGCAACGGCTTACCCTGCTGCTAATCCGCTGACGGAGGACGCCCGCGCGAAAGCGCGGGCGTCTGCCGGGAGACTCTTCCCATCGTGAGCCGTCCGGCTGGGGCGCCCTCCAGGGCGGCGGGCGAGCGTCCGCCTTCGCGGTCGCCGAGGGGAGGGCGGGGAGCACCGGAGACCTACGGGGCGAGGGTGGTGACGGTCTAGGGCAGGATAGGCTTTGCGCCGGCAATGTCTGACAGACCCCATTCCCCATGGACCGCCTCACCCTCCGTCTTCCAGCCGATCTGGTCCACCGCTTCGACGCCGCCGCGGCTGGCCGGGGCGGGCGCTCGCGATTTCTGCGTCGGCTCATGGAAGAGGCGTCGCAGGCCCCGCTGCCGGAACTCGTTGCGGCGACGCCGGCGGGTCGGACGGGCAAGCTGACCCTGCGCCTCGCCGAGGCGGACCTGGCCCTGCTGGAGGCCGAGGCGGCCGTCCTGGGCCTGTCCCGCACCCAGTGGAGCGTCGCCCTGATCCGGCGCCGTCTGCACCGCCGGCCGCAGCTGACGCCGCCGGAGGCGTTCGCCTTCATCGCGGTTCAGCGCGAGCTGCGGCGCATCGGGGTCAACATCAATCAGATCGCCCGGGCGATGAACACCGCCGTGCTTGAGGGGACGGTGCTCGATCTGGAGATGGCCCAACTCGCCGCCTTCGACACCGAGATCCGGGCGCACCTGACAGGCCTGCGGGGGGCCTTCGAGGGCAACCTCGCCTACTGGTCCGACGGAACATGAGCGACTTCCGGACTCCCTTCGGATTCGAGGAGGCGCTGCGGCCCCCGGTCGACGTCCGGCGCGCCCGGGTGACGCCCGGCGTTCTCGGCCGGCGAGCGGCCGGGGAGGCCGCCCGCGCGCAACTGATGCGGGTCGCGCGGCGGGTTCCTGAGGTGATGGTCAAGATCACCGGCCGCACGCGTGACGCCGGCCATCTTC